>DAIPJX010000208.1:0-4449 GCA_036770065.1 Planctomycetota bacterium | reverse complement strand
CGCCTTTCCGACGTCGAGCAGGCGCAGCAGCGCATCGTCGACATTGTCCGCCGCCTCGAGGAAACGGGCGAAGTCATCATTTCCGGCCGTGGCGGCGATGACAACGTTGTTGTATAATTAACGATGAATAATGAATGCATTAATGAGATCATTAATAATTGCAAGCCTGTATTGCCGTTTTCATTGATTCATTATTGATTGTTAATTGGAGTTGCCGTGTCTGATTCGAAGGTTATAAACGACTCGAACGATTTCGTTCCCATGCCGACGCCGGACCGGGTGGTCGAGGGCGAGTATGCGGAACGGTTGGATCCGATACAGTTTCAGTTCAATGATATACGTGCGATGGCGCAGAAGATTCTGAAACGGGCGCAGGAACAGGGTCAGGCGAAAATCGAGGCGGCACGCAAGCAAGTCGCGGCGATGGAGAAGGAAGGCTACGACAAGGCATACAAGGAAGCGTTCCCGAAAGGCGAGAAGGAAGGCTTTGCCAAAGGCGAAAAAGACGGCATGGCGATGGCCGAGAAGCGGATCGCCGAATCGGTCGAGGCCGAGCTGAAAAAAATCCGCGACGAACTCGCCCCCGTAAAAGGGATTCTCGAACAAATAGCATCCATCATGAACGAAAACCGCCAGGCGCTTCTCGCACAGGCGGAGGCGGATTTGCTCCTTCTGGCGCTGGATATCGCCAAGCGCCTTTTGGGCCGGGAACTTTCGTTCGACGCGGATGCGATACGCCCGATTGCGACGGAAGCGATTGGACTGGTTACGGATCGCTCCGCCGTCACCATTCGCGTTTGCCCCGCCGATTACGAGGCGATGGAACGCTGCCTTCCCGATATCAAGTCGATGTTTCCCGACGCGGGCGTTATTCAGTTGGAGACGGACGATTCGCTGGAGCGCGGCGGCTTGATTGCGGCGACCCGCGAGTCGGAAGTGGACATGCGCCTCGCGACCAGGCTGTCGGCGTTCGAGGAAGCGATTCTTGGTTTTTCCGGCACGGACGCGGTTGCGCCGTGGTCGTCCCTTTCGCCGGATACGCATCATCAACAACTCGAAGCGCCCAAGCAACCCAAACCGCCGGAACCCGAGCCGGAGCCGCCCTCCCCCATGAACGATCAGCCGCCCCAACCCGCGGAACCCGAAGCGGTCGAACCGCCCCAGCCCGAACCGCAGGAACAGGTTCGAGAACAACCGCAGGAACAACAGCCGCAAGCGCAGACTCTGGAAGAAACGCACGCGGAGACGGAAGCGGAGACGCACGCCGAACCGCCCGCGCCCCCGGCGGCGGATCCGGCCCCCGAGGTGAACCTGGACGAAATTTCCCCCGACATGATTGATGATCTCATGGCCGCCGATTCCGGCGAACAAACGGAAGACCGATCATGAGCACATCCATGTTTGAGTACAAGCGGCGCCGGTTGCCGAATATTTTGCCGGCCCGCGTTTCCGGTCGGGTGCGGCGGGTGACGGGACTGATTGTCGAGACGACGCCGATGCCGTTGCCGGTCGGGAGCCTTTGCCATATTTTTTCCCGGCTTTCCCGGCAGGCGGTGGAAACGGAAGTGGTGGGGTTCCGCGAAAACGCCACGCTCATGATGCCGCTTGGCGAAATGCGCGGCATTGGGCCAGGCGATTTGGTGCGGTCGTCGACGACCGAGCAGGTCGTGTCGGTTGGCGATCATTTGCTGGGCCGGGTTCTGGACGGCATGGGCAGGCCGATGGACGGCAAAGGACCGATTACGGCGACGGCGACATATCCCATTTACGCCGATCCGCCGGATCCGGTCATGCGCCCGCGCATTTCCGAAGTTCTGTCGACCGGCGTTCGGGCGATCGACGGATTCATGACGGTGGGCAAAGGGCAGCGTATCGGCATAATGGCCGGATCGGGCGTCGGCAAATCGACGCTTCTTGGCATGCTGTCGCGCTATTCGAACGCCGAGGTTGCGGTCATTTCGCTGGTGGGCGAGCGCGGACGCGAGGTGCGCGATTTTCTTGAACGCGATCTCGGCCCGGAAGGAATGAAGAAAAGCGTCGTCGTGATTGCGACAAGCGATCAACCGGCGACGGTCAGGGTGAAGGCGCCGTTTGTCGCGACGGCGATTGCCGAATATTTCCGCGATCAAGGCGCCGACGTCACCCTCCTGATGGATACGATCACGCGTATGGCGATGGCGCAGCGCGATATTGGCGGATCGGTCGGCGAAGTCGCGGCGGCGAAGGGATACACGCCGTCAACGTTTGCCCTGTTGCCCCGGTTGATGGAACGGGCGGGCCGCAGCCCGACCGGATCGATTACAGGGTTTTACACGGTTCTTGTCGAAGGCGACGACATGAACGAGCCGATTGCCGACACGACGCGCGGCATTCTGGACGGGCACATAGTACTGTCGCGCCGCATGGCGCACCGCAACCATTATCCGGCAATCGACGTGCTCGAGTCGATATCCAGGGTGCAGTCGGAAATAGTCGACAAGAACTTTCTTCAAGCGTCGCGCCGCCTCCGCCAGTGCCTGGCCACGTACAAGGAAGCGGAAGAACTGATCAATATCGGCGCGTACGTCGCGGGAGCGAATCCCGAGATTGACAAGGCCCGCAACGTCATGCCCGATCTGAACAAGATTCTGCAACAGGACATGATGGAACCAACGACGTACGAGAACACGGTGAGCATGGTGCTCGACGCCGCCCAGAAGAGCATGATGGACGTGCAGCCGCAACGACGCGCCGCGCCGCCCCCCCAACGGCGATAACCAACAGTTAATAATTGTTATGAACACAGGGTACCGGCCAACAGGAGAAAACAATGGACTTCACAACCATCAAGGCGAATCTGGAAAAGCGCGGCTACAAGGTAGCGTGCTTCGCGACGGCGACTGAAGCGTCGGCGTATATGGAGAAGACGATTGAGGGCGAGACGATAGGCTTTGGCGGCTCGAAAACGCTGCAAGACATGGGATTGTTCGATACGCTCGCGAAGAAGAACACGATGATTTGGCACTGGCGCAATCCTGCGGACAGAAACCGTTATCCCGAGTTTACCGGATATGTGACGTCGGTCAACGGCATGGCGGAGACGGGCGAAATGGTGAATATCGACGGTTCGGGCAATCGGCTGGCGGCCTCGGTGTACGGTCCGAAAAAAATCTGGTTTGTTGTCGGCGCGAACAAGATTCGTCCGACGCTTGACGGGGCGATCGATCGGGCGCGGAACATCGCGTCGCCGCCGAACGCGAAACGGCTGGGAAAGAAAACGCCGTGCGTTGTCGATATGCGCTGCCACGATTGCAACAGCCCCGATCGCATCTGCGGCTCCATGATGGTGTACATGATGCCGATGCACGGCACCGCGAAAACGACGGAAGTGGTGCTTATCGATCAGGAACTGGGGTATTGAAAGGAGTTCATTGGTCAGTCAACGGTTTGACAGTCAGCGGTTCAATCTCACACACGGCGATATTGGCGGCAAACTCCTTCAAGTTTCTGTACCGATAGTCGGTACGCAGCTTTTATTGATGAGTTATAATTTGGTCGACATGTTTTTGCTCGGCCGATTGTCCAGCGACGCGGTGGCGTCATCGGGGTCGGCGGGCATGTACATGTGGCTTGCCAACGGCCTTGTTTTGATAGGCCGCCTTGGCGCGGAGATTGGGGTTGCGCAGTGCTCGGGGCGTCGCGACAAGGCGGGCGCCCTGCTCTATTCGCAAAACGCGTTATTGCTCGCGTTCGTTTTCGGGACGCTGTTCGGACTTGCCTGCATTTTCGCGCCGGGGCCGCTTATTGGCGTATTGAACATTCAGGAGCGCCATGTCGCGGCGGATGCGGAGGCATATCTCGCGATAGTCGGGTTTGGGATGCCGGCGTTGTTTCTCGGGGCTTCGATTGCGGGCGCGTTTACGGGTTCGGGCAATTCGCGCACGCCCTTTTTCGTCAATGCGGTCGGCCTTATAGTCAACGCGGTGTTGGATCCGTTGTGCATATTCACGTTCGGGATGGGGGTCAGGGGCGCGGCGATTGCGACGGTGATTGCGATGTATTGCGCGTTTTCCCTTTCCCTTTTCTGGCTTTTCACAAAGCGCGACAGGCCGTTCGGCCACTATGTCCTGTTCAAGAAACCGGTTCGGCGAGTCGTTTCGCGGATACTTCGCTGGAGTGTGCCGATCAGCATCGAAGCGATGTTGTTCACGGTTTTTTCCATGATGGTGGCGCGGTATGTCGCCGATTTTGGCGCCGATGCGATTGCGGCGTTTCGGGTCGGCAGTCAGGCGGAGTCGCTTTCCTGGCTTATTTGTCTTGGCTTTTCGACCGGGATAACGGCGTTTGTCGGCCAGAATTTCGGCGCAGGCGAATGGGGGCGCATTTGGTCGTGCTTGCGCATTGCGACGGTTGGCGTTTTTGTGTATGGGGTTTTTCTTACCGCGTTGTTTTTGATTTGCAATCGCGGAA
>DAIPJX010000017.1:0-16641 GCA_036770065.1 Planctomycetota bacterium | reverse complement strand
CTTATGGACGGCATTATGGCCTGAAGGAGAACTGATGCGGTACACGCTGGAGAATTTGTACGGTGTGCGCGGGCAATC
Source organism: Planctomycetota bacterium (assembly GCA_036770065.1). Taxonomy (GTDB): domain Bacteria; phylum Planctomycetota; class SZUA-567; order SZUA-567; family SZUA-567; genus JAJBSZ01. The sequence continues at coordinate 16,563 of DAIPJX010000017.1, read as the reverse complement.
GATTGTCGTCGTTGGCGGCAGTTCCGGCATCGGGCTGGAGATAGCCTGCGCCGTTGCCGATTTGGGAGCAAAGATCGCGATCATTGGTCGAACCGGGGAAAAAGTCGCCAACGCCTTGTCCATGCTTGAAAAAAGGGCTACGACATGTCTTGCTTTTCAGGCCGACGTTCTGGATGAAAAAGCCATGGCGAACGCATTCGCGGCGATTGCGGATGCATTTGGCCAAATCGACGGTCTTGTCAACTGTGCGGGCATTAACCATGTGGGAGCGTTTGCCGAACAGCCATTTGAAGTATTCCATGAAATCGTCGACACAAATCTCATGGGAATAGTCATGGCCTGCAAGCTTGTCGCTCCCTATATGCTGGGCAAGGAAAACGGGCGGATAGTGAATATCTCGTCGGTCCGTTCTATACAGGGAAAATCGTTGTTCAGCGCTTATTGCGCGAGCAAGGCGGCGGTGGATGGGTTTACTCGCGCTCTGGCGGTGGAGTGGATTCGTAAAGGGGTGAACGTCAATTGCGTCGCAGCCGGCATTGTGGTCACTGATTTCAACCGCGCGGATATAGAGAAGCACCCGGAAAGCTTCAAGAAAAGAATCAACGCGATTCCGCGCGGCAAACCGGGAGAAACATCGCTTATGGTGTCTCCGGTCATAACGTTGCTTTCGCCGGGTTCCGCGCATATTGTCGGGCAAACCATATTTGTGGATGGCGGCGCCACCATTGGCGACACCTATGTTATGGAATAAAAAAAAGCGGACCGCAAACAATGGAGGCGATGCACTCGGTGCATCGCCTCCATTGTGCGTCGCTGGATGCTACGTTACAGATGGAACTTGTTCGTCGCCATGACGACGGCCATGTCGATGGCGTCCACCAGGCTTTCTTCATTGGCTCGCCCTTCGCCGGCTTTGCCGAACGCGGTTCCGTGATCCACGGATGTGCGGATGATGGGCAGGCCTATCGTCGTGTTGACCCCGGACATCGACAAATACCTGTTGGTCGCGACATCCAGCTTGAACCCCGCCAGTTTAAGCGGTATGTGCCCCTGATCGTGATACATGGCCACGACCACGTCATATTGTCCGGCCTGGCATTTGACGAAAACGGTGTCGGGGGGCACCGGGCCGTCCACGTCCAGTCCCATGGCCCTGGCCTCCTCGATTGCCGGGATTATCTCCTGCGCTTCCTCGTTGCCGAACATCCCGTTTTCGCTCGAATGCGCGTTCAAGCCGGCTACGCCGATTCTGGGATTTTTGTAGCCGAGGAGGGACAGGCCTTCATGCGCCAGTTTTATGACGGCGAGAACGCGGTCTTTTTTAATCCTGTCGCACGCTTCCCGCATCGAGCAATGCGTCGTGACGTGCACCACCTTGAGCGCGCCTCCGGTCAACAGCATGGTGAAATTCTTCGTCTTGGTGTAGTCGCCGAAAATCTCGGTATGGCCGCTGTAGTGATGCCCCGCCAGATTGATCGCCTCCTTGTTGATGGGACCGGTAACGACGGCGTGCAAGCTGTTTTTCATGGCGAGTTCGATGCCCTTGATGACGTACTGGAATGACGCCTCTCCCGTCAGTTTTTGGACTTTTTTGTATTCGAAGCTGCCTGGCGCGAGAAACCCCATGTTTATATATTCCATGGTTCCGTATTCGCCCCTGGCTTCGCCCGGATCCTTGATTTCGCGCATGGTAAGCCCGGTGTGCGAAAATTCGTTCGCTTCGCGCAACGCTTCGTAATCGCCGATGACGACAGGGACGCACTTGTCGAGTATTTCCTTGTGCTTTAAGGCTTTCACCGCGATTTCCGCCCCAATGCCCGCCGGATCGCCCATTGTTATCCCGATAATTGGTTTCATGCCGCACTCCTCCAAAAAATGCCTGTAGAGAGATATTCCCGGATGTTTTGGTATACAGCGCCTGTACTCTATACAGTAGCGTCAATATTTCATTTTGCAACGTTTATTTTTGCAATTATTGATTTTTTATAACGACTGTTGCATAATGAAGCAGTTGGAGGATGCGCATGTATAAATTGCTTGTTGTCGCGCCGTATGAGGGCTTGAAAGAGCTTGTCGCCGCCCGGGCGCATCAGTACGCGAATTTCCGGATTGATATCGAACTTGGCAATCTGGAGCAGGGGGTTGATATCGCGCGAAGGGCGCAGCGGGAGCAACAGTACGACATTATCATGTCGCGCGGCGGAACCTCGCAGATGATTGAACGCGACATGCATATTCCCGTTGTCGATATCGCCGTCTCCAGCTACGACTTTTTGCGCGTGATGCATTTGGCGCAGACCGTATCCGGAAAGGCCGCGCTGGTGGGGTTCCCGAACATTATCCAATCCGCCGCGACGGCGTGCGATATTCAGAAAATCCATATCGACATGTTTGCGATTCAAGGCGATGCGTCGCTGGAAAAGACGCTTCTTTCACTCAAAAAGAAGGGGTACAGCGTTTTTGTGGGGGATTTGGTGACGGTGCGGGCGGCGAAGAGGATGGGGCTGCATTCGATTCTACTGACGTCCGGCGTCGAGAGTATTGACGCGGCTTTTGCCCAGGCGGAGACGATTCTGCGCCACGTCGCGTATTTCAAGGAAAGAGAGATGCTCTCCAATACCATTCTGGACACGCTGGAGGAGCGGGTGCTTCTTTATGATGAAAAGCGGACCTGCCTTTTCCGCAGCAAGAGCGTGACCAGCGAGGATGAACGACTGGCAATGGACTATTTGTCCTCGGGGCGCATCCGTGACCGGTCGGCCCGTATGCGGAGTTATACAATAGAAAAGGGGACGCGCACCTACGATTTGCTTCATGGTATTCCTCGAACCGCTTCGGATCATATCGAGGGCGTCTGTATTCACAACGCTCAATTCCAGCAAGCTCCTTTCGAGTACCTCGATCAATCGATGGCGCGCATGAGGAAGATTGCGGACAAGGCGAAAAAATTCGCCGGGACGGATCGATCCGTTCTTGTTCTTGGAGCGAACGGAACCGGTCGCGAGCGCCTTGCCATGGCTTTGTATGAGGCGAGCGCGTTCAATGCGCATCCGCTTGTTCGATTGGATTGCGCGGCCATTGCCGAACGCGGTTGGCGGGAACTGCTCGATTCCACCCGGTCGATTCTTTTGGAACCGGAATGCGCAACGTTGTATGTGCGGAATGTTCATCGCATGCCGCATTCCGCGCAAGTCGGCTTTTCCTCTTTTCTGGAAGCGTATCGTTCCGCGAACAGGTTTCGCGTTTTGAGTTCCGCCGTCGGGTCCATCGACGAAATGGTCGCGCGGGAAGCGTTTTATTATCCCTTGTTCCGGAAATTGAGCGATGTCCGAATTTCTCTTCCTTGCCTGAAAGAACGCAAGGCGGATATTCCCAATCTGGTCGGTTTCGCCATTGAGGGGGCCAATGCGCAATACGGCACGCAGGTGATTGCGCTGGAGCCGGACGCTCTCGCACTGTTGCTGGACTATGACTGGCCCCGGAATATCGATCAGCTTGTTCAGGGCATTGAAACGCTTGTCCTTTCGGCGAAGGGGCATTACATAGGGGTGGAGAGCGTCCGCGACCTGGTGAATTCCCAGCCTCCGGAAGCGCCTCGTTCGCTTTCATTGGACAAGAGTCTGAATGAAATAGTCCGGGACGTCCTGGCCATCGTATTGGAGCAGGAGGGCGGCAAGCAAACGGCCGCGGCCAAGCGGCTTGGCATCAGCCGAAGCACGCTTTGGCGCAAGCTGGACCGGGTGTAAACCGCGCGTATCCGGCGGGCGGTCGCGAGTCGGTGAATGCAAAAAGCCCGGCCAGGTGTCAGCCGGGCTTTTTTGACCGCGCGGGACGGTCATCCGTATGCCGTGGTTGCGGATTATTCGACGACGACAAGAATGTCTCCGGCGTTGACGCGACTGTTGACTTCGACTTTGACGTCCTTGACCGTGCCGTCGGCGGGGCAGGGAATCGGGTTTTTCATTTTCATCGCTTCCATGACGGCGAGAATGTCGCCGCGCTTTACCGCGTCGCCGGTTTTTACCTTGAGTTCCAGAATTTTTCCCGGCATTTTCGATTTGATATCGAGACGCGTCAATGCATAAAGAACGCCGCCAACGCTCCCGCGGCAAGAAACGGTCCGAAAGGCAATACCGAACTTCCGCTGTTCCACCGGTTCCTCATGCCGCGCCAACCATGCCCGCCGGCTGAATCGCCGCGGCGCAATTTTATGACAATGCCTGTCGCCGCGCCCACTATCGAGCCGACGAGAAAAATCACAAAAACCGCCCGCCATCCAAGAAACGCGCCAAAAAACGCCATAAGTTTGACATCCCCCAAACCGAGGGCGGAATCAATTTCAGGATTGTTTTTCCGCGCTTTTTCAATGCGGCGGTTGAATGCGGCATTGCCCAGCGTGTAGACGAAAAGGGAAAACAGCAATCCGGCCAACGCTCCGGCGCAAGAAGCGGAAACCCCGCGCAGCCATGCCGGCGCATCGCCCAAAAGAACATTCAGGAAGGGATGCCGCGCGGCAAAGGCGATCCCGCTGTCGGCATAATGAAGATGCGGCAAGAGCGGCGAAAGCAGAAGACTCGCAGCCAACCCGCCCAAACTTGTTTCGTCGGGGATAATCATCCGCTTCCAGTCGACCAGAAAGATGACGACCAGGGAAGAGAGAAACGCCAGTTCGACCAATCCGATTGCGATGTTCACGTATGTCCCGTGCGTCATTCCAGCCCATCGCCAGCCTGCGGCGGCCCACAAAATTCCGGTCGCGCCTTCCACCAAACGATGCCGTGGCGAGATGCCCATCGGGCGAAAGACGGCCGCCTTGAGGAATGCGCCGACGATAATGCCGGGAATGCAGAGGATTCCCGCATGCAATGCGTGTGCGGCAAGTTGTATGTTCATGCGTTCTTGACCCACCTTGTTCGGAAAACATGCCGCCATGAATGGCCAAATGCGCTGTTCAGTGATAATTTATATTGCTTTCAACTGTCTGTGAAGATAAATTCATGATGAATGGCGAAAAGTATGGTTTGGGCCGGGATGCCCGGCAGTGCATATGTGAAATGGCGATAATGTCGAGTCGACCGCTACTTGTATCTTTTTTTTGGTTCGCCTGTATTGTCCTGGAGGCGCGACCGGCGCACGCATATCTCGATCCCGGCACGGGCAGCGCGCTGGTGTGCGTTCTTGTGAGCGTTACGGCGGCTTTTGCCTATATGTTCCGGAGCGTTATATACACGGTGCGGGCGTGGGTTCGCCGAAAAGAACCCGGCGCCGTTTCCGGAGCGGTCGCTTCTCCCGATCGGGAAGCCGGCATTGTGCTTTTTTCGGAAGGCCGCGACTATTGGCTGACGTTCCAGCCGATTATTGAAGCGCTTTTGCGGAAAAACGTCCGTTTCCGCTATCTTTCCATGGATGTCGAAGATCCCGCCCTTGCGATTGACGATCCCCGCATGGATTCGCGTTATATCGGTTGCGGCCCGGTGTCGTATGCGCGGGTCGCCGCTGTTCGCGGGAGCGTTATGCTCTCCACGACCCCGAATATAGGGTGCCCCGATTTTCCCGTTCCCAAACCTTCGCGGATCGGCTGTCTGGTCCACGTACTGCATGGGTGTTGCGACATTACCTATTATCGTCGCCACAGCCTGGATTACTATGATGCGGTTTTCATACTTGGTCCGGCAATGGAAAAAAGCATCCGGAGGCTTGAAGAGGTGCGGGGACTCGCGGCCAAGGAATGCATTGTCGCCGGAACGCCCAACCTCGACGCAATCAGCCGCGCGGTGCGGAAGGACAGGGAGAAAAACGCCAGGCCGGTGGTTGTCCTGGCCCCGACCTGGGGGAAAAAGGGATTTTTGCGGCGTTATGGCGCGGATTTCATCGAGGAGTTGGCGAAGAGCGGCCGGTATGAATTGATTCTGCGGCCGCATCCGCAGTCGTGGCGGAAAGAGGCGCGTTTCATGCGGGCGGTTGTCGACCGTTTTTCGCGCCATGACTGTTTCCGGGTCGACCGGAATCTTTCCCCGTCGGAATCGTTCGAACGGGCCGATGTTCTGGTGTCGGACATTTCCGGCGTTCGTTTCGAGTTTGCGTTTTTGTACGAGCGTCCCGTCATTACCCTCGCGTCGGAGGGCGGCGACGATTCCGATTTCGAGGCGGCGGATTTGGAATGGAGTTGGGAAAGGGACGCCGAGCGGGAGATTGGGCCGGTGATTGGCGGGGACGGGATTGGCGATATGCGGGCGGTGGTTGAAAAAGCCCTTGCCGTACAGCCTGTCGATCTGGCGGCGGTTCGTGCGCGGTATGTTGGCTGCATGGGGCGTTCGGGCGAAGTGATTGCCGACTGGCTGGCGGCGAAGCCGGATTCTGTGGGAGCATGATGACTGCCGTGTTCGCATTGCTGTATGATTTGTTCATAGCGCCGTTGGCTATCGCGTATGGGGTCATGTACCATATATGCGCTTTGGCGTTGGGATACGGGTACGGATTGCTGGCGCTGTCGGTATTGACCACGCTGTTCCTTTCGCCGCTCAGGAAAAAGGTGGCCGGGATTCAGGAAGAGGAGCGACGGCTGCGCCGGGTGATTGGGCCGCAGCTTGCGGCGATCAAGGCGGAGTCGCACGGCGAGGAACGGCATCTTCGCGTCAGGCGTTTGTACCGCCGCTACGCGTATCATCCCGTCATGTCCATTCGCGGCATGTGGGGGCTTGTATTGCAGGCGCCGTTCATTTTTGCCGCCTACCATATGCTTTCGGAACTTTCCGCGCTTCGCTTCGCCTCTTTTTGGGGCATTCCCAGCCTTGCCGTGGCCGACGGCCTTTTGCCCGGGGGCGTCAATCTGTTGCCGTTCGTCATGACGGCGTTCAATCTGGCCGCCGCGCTGCTGTCGCCGGGAGCGACGCGCCGGGAAACGGGACAGGCGGCCGGTATCGCCGCGCTGTTTCTTTTCCTCCTGTACGGCGCGCCTTCCGCGCTTCTGGTTTATTGGACCGCGAACAATTTCCTGAGCCTGGTCGAAACGCTGCTTCTCCGGCGGAAGGAACGCGCGGGCGGAGAAAACCGGGATCTTCTTGACGACGTCGTGACGGAAGAAACGGAAGAAGCGGCGCCGGCCGCCGGCTCTTCGATTCCCGCGTCGTGGCTGGTTGTTTACGCGGTCCTGCTGGTTTCGCTTCCGCTGGCGTGGGGGTTTTCGTTGCGTTGGCGGGTGGAGGCGGCGTATTCCGGGCAGTCGCCGTATTATTTTGTTTTTGGCCGCTGGGAATTGGGGCTGGCTCTTGCGTTGTTCGCGGCGGCGGCGGCGGGATGGCGGCGGAAAAAAACGGCATGGCGCCGGGCGGGCATTGCGGCTTGCGCGCTTTTGGCCGGCTTTTTGATTTTCGGGTGGGCGTCGGAGCTTCGCTTGCGAACGCTTTCGGGCAAATTGTTCATCTGGACGACGCTGGCCCAGATTGCCATGGCGTTCCTTGCCTGGAGCGTGCTATGCGCCGATCTGAACCGGGGATTGGCGAGGCTGTTCGGAAAAGAGGCGGAGCGGTCGGGACGCATTCTCTATTGGCCGGCGCTTTTGGCGCTGGCCGGGTTGGGGGCGGTGTTTGCGCCCATGGCGTCGTTCCAGTCCGCTCCGGAAGTGTTTGCGCATTCCGCCATGGGCGTATTCAGGATAATGACGCCGTATTTTTTGTGCGCCGTGTATGTGTTCCTGTATCTTCGCGTGGTGTTGCCGGCCGGCGCGGCGGCGCGGATCGGCCTGTTCGCCGCGTTCCTCGCGGTTGTGTGCATTGCGCAGTCCTTGCTGTTCCCCCCTCTTGGGATTATTGACGGCAACGCTTTTTTCCCGCAGCACGACGGGACCAGGTGGGGCGAGGCCGTACGGGACTGCCTGGCGGCGGCGCTTGGCGTGGCGGTGGTGTGGGGCGCGGCCCGGTTTCGCGTAATGCGCCGGTTCGCGTTTGGCCTTGGGCTGTGCGCGTTTTCATTTCTTGCGCTTGGCGCATGGACGGTTTTTGCTTCATCCGAACGGACGAGGCCGGATCCGGTCGTTTCCGATGCGGTGAAAAACGAATCCGCGACAACCGCGGCGGAAGCCGATCTCCCGCCGTACCATCACGGCCTTTTCTCCCTGAGCCCGGACAAACCCAATGTTCTCATTCTCATGTTCGACATGTTCTACGGCGGCGATATTCAGCGGATGCTGGATAGCGAGCCGGAGCTGGCGGAGCGGCTTCCCGGATTTGTCTGGTACAGGGACACGTTGAGCGACGGGAACAATACGGTTCTGTCGTTTCCCGCCATTCTCGGCGGTCCCGATTATACGCCGTCGGCGGTGAACGAACGGACGGACGGGAGTCTGGTCGCCAAGGTGTTGCGTTCGCAGACGGAACTGTCGGGCCGGTTTCTGGACGCCGGCTACGCGGTCGCCTATTTCAATGTCGAGGGCAATCTCTCGCACCGGGACGGGAAGAGCCTGGCGGAGCGGCTTGGCTATCACGGCGCCGGGTTGATCGAAGCGGAGCCGTCCCCAATCTATGCGCGGATGGCGCGGGACGCGATTCTCCCCGGCGGTTCGGAGCGGCGGGACGACACGGCGGCGTTTTTGCTGTCCATTTCCCTTTTTCGCGCCGCGCCGAATCTTTTGAGGGAAGGTCTGGTCGATCTGGGGCTTTTCGACAGCGATTCGCTTGGGGATCGGGTGTACGAAATGGCGGCGGTTCCGTATTTGATGCCCGGCTTCCTGACCGCCGATTCGCCGGCGCCGACGTTCAAGATTTTCGCGACCGCCTTTTGCCACAATCCATTTTTGCTTGGTCCCGATTCGCTTGTCCCGCTGGAAAGGAAGGAACGGCTGGCGGTCAACCGTTCGGGTCTTGCGCATTATTATGCCGATCGCCACGCCATCGGCTTTGTCGAGGGAATCGTCGACTGGCTCAGGGCGCATGACGTGTACGACAATACCCGGATTATTCTCGTCTCGGATCACGATTATAAAGACGATCCGCATCCGTATCTTTCGGCGAAAACGATGTTGTTGCCGTACAACATCAAGCCGCACGCGCTTCTGATGGAGAAGGATTTCGGCGCGGGCGGTCCGCTTGCGATTTCCGATCAACCGATGCAGGGGCACGACACGCCCGCTCTCGCCTGCCGGGGACTGCCGGAAATAGCCAATCCGCCGCCGGCGCCGGAGGCGGGCGCGGAGCGGACGCGGCGTCATGCGATAGCGCACGCCAATCTGGCCAGTCACACAAGGGAGCGGTTTACCAACATGCGCATATTCACCGTCACGGGCAGCATGTTCGAGGCGGAGAACTGGAAGGACGATTGAGCGGATTCGTCCGTATTGGAGGAAAAATGGCAAACGGTACAACAGGCAGGCGCATCATGGTCGACATGTCGATGACCCTGCTTCATCACGGGCATATCCGCCTTTTGCGGCGGGCGCGCGAGACCGGGCACGCTGTTGTCGTCGCGTTGACGACGGACGAGGAGGTGCTGGCGCACAAGGGGTACAATCCGGAGTTGTCGTATGAACATCGCAAGGAGATTCTCGACGCGATCAAATATGTCGACGAAGTCGTGCCCAGTCCGTGGCTCATCGACGATGCGTTCATGGACAGGCACGAGTGCGAATTTCTCGCGCACGGGAGCGACAATTTCAATCATGTCAGGCCCGAGCGGCTGGTTCTTTTCGAGCGGACCGGCGGCATCAGCAGTTCCGACATCCGGGGCAGGGTGCTTGATTGCCTGATAGCGAAGAACCTGAAAAACAAGCCGGATTCGGGATCGGACAGGATCGCCAGGATATTGATCGATGCGATCAAGGACGAGTTCACTCTCGAGTAAACGAGGAGGACGCAGATGAAAAAAATCCTTTTACTGGCTTCGGTTTTCATGTTCGCGTTGTTGGCCCGGTCGTTTGCCGGGACGACGATTACGGCCTATACCGATTTGGAACCGGATATCCTGAACCGATACCGCACCGGCCTGGCGGAGAAATTTCCGGACGTCTCCGTGCAATGGGTCCGCGAATCCGGCGGCGCCATTACCGCGCGTCTTGTGGCGGAAAAGGAACATCCGCAAGCGGAGATCATTTTCGGTCTGGCGCTGAACGGCATCCTGTCCGTGGATCGTTTGGACATGCTGGAAGCATTCGCTCCCGAAGAACAGTCAAAAAACGACGCCATGCTGCGCGACGCCCGGGAGCGGCCCACGTGGGTCGGCATGAGCGTCATGGTCGGCGCGATAGCGGTCAACACCCGGGAGTGCGAACGGCTTGGGCTTCCGGTTCCGGAGTCGTGGGAAGACCTGACCAAACCGGAGTACCGGGGCCATATCGTCATGCCGAATCCCGTATCTTCGGGCACGGCGTACCTGCATGTGACCGGCTGGCTTCAGAACATGCCGGAGGACGAAGCGTGGTCGTTTATGGAACGGCTGGACAAGAACATCAAGATGTATGTGCATTCCGGCAGCAAGCCCGCGCAAATGGCCGCGATGGGGGAGATTCCCATAGGCATTTCGGTTGACGCGTATGCGACCGCGTATGTGAAGAAAAAAGCGCCTGTCCGGATAGTGATTCCCAGGGACGGGGTCGGCTGGGACATGATTGCGGCGGCGGGTATGCGGGGCGGCGGGAACGCGGAGACGGCGCATCGCCTTCTGGAGTACGCCGGGTCTCCCGACTCCGCCCGCATCAGCCTTGAATTTGATTATCTTCCGGTGAATCCCGATCTTGACGGCGAGAGGGAGGCGCTTCTTCGTTCCCGGCTTCTTCCGATCGATTCGTACCGCGCGGCCGGGGAGCGCGACCGCGTGCTTGACGAATGGCGTCGCCGTTTCGGGAGCAAGTGACAGTGCGTCTTGAACTGAGAAACATAGCCAAATCATACGGCGGGAACCAGGTTCTGGCCAACCTGAACGCGCAGTGCCGGAAGGGGGAGTTCCTCGTCATCCTCGGCCCGTCGGGCTGCGGGAAGACGACGCTTCTGAATATTGTTTCCGGCATTGTCTCCCCCGATTCGGGAAACATTTTTTTGGGCGGCAACGACATTACCTCGCTTCCTCCCGAGAAGCGCGGTTTCGGCATGGTGTTTCAGAACTATGCGCTCTTTCCCAATCTTCGCGTCGTGGACAATGTGATGTATGGCCTGAAGCGGTCGGAATGGAGCAGGGCGAAAGCGCTTGATCGTGCGATGGCGTTGATGGAAATGGCGGGGATAGCGCCGCTGGCGAATCGTTTTCCGTCCACGCTGTCCGGCGGCCAACAGCAGCGGGTCGCCTTGGCCCGCGCGCTTGCGCCGGAGCCGAACGTGCTGTTGCTCGACGAACCGTTGTCGTCGCTGGACGCGAAGGTTCGGTCGTCGCTCGCGTTGCAGCTTCGCGAACTGCAAAGGCGCACGGGTGTTGCGGCGATTATGGTCACGCACGATCAAAGCGAGGCGTTCTCGATAGCCGATCGCATTGTCATACTGAACCGCGGAGGAGTGGAGCAGGCGGGTACGCCGCGGGAAATTTACGCGAATCCGGCCAGTTTGTTCATCGCGGATTTTGTGGGGCGCATGAACATACTGAACATTCCCTCCATCAACAACGGCCGCCTCACCGGCATACGGTATGAGGACGTCAACGTCACGGCTCCGACCGAGGCGGCGCTGGGAACGCCGTATACCTGGGTGGCGCGTATCGAGAGGGTCTGCTTTATGGGACAATTCGTCCGCCTTGAATTGCTTCTCAACGATTTCGTCACGAAGATTTTCGCCGACGTGATTTCCGGCATCGACGGAATTGACGGCTATAGGGAACAGGACCTGGTCGCGGTGCGCCTTCCGCGCGAAAAATGGCGCGAGCTGGACGGCGGGGCGGGCGTATGAGACGTTTTTTCGGAAACGGGGCGAATTTCGTTCTGCTCATTCCGCTGGGCGCGCTTCTCGTCGGGGTGTTGTATCCGGTTGTTGCGTTGCTGGGCAAAAGCGTCGCCGACGCCAACGGCGTCAATGTCGGGTTCGCGAATTACTGGACGTATTGCACGACGCCGGGACAGATGACGGCGCTGTACCATAGCGTGAGCGTGGGCTTGACGGTGAGTGCGGCGGTTACGGCACTGGGATTTTTCCTCGCCTACGCGTTTACGCATGCGCGCGTTTTCGGCAACCGGGCGTGCCGGTACGTCGCTCTTTTGCCGCTGTATGTTCCGTCGGTGTTTTTTCCCGTCGGCATGATACATCTCTTCGGCAGAAACGGCCTTTTCGCCGGCCTGTTCGGCATGGACGACGTGTACGGCCGGGGCGGCGTCGTTTTCGGGGAAATTGTTTTTGTTCTCCCGCATGCGTACCTTATTCTTCTTGCCACCCTGGAAGGCGTCGACCAGCGCTTGTACAGGGCGGCGCGGACGCTGGGCGCGTCTCCCTGGCGGCGCTTTCATACGCTGACGGTTCCGCATTGCCGCATCGGGTTGGCGCGGGCGTTTCTTGTTTCGTTTATTCTGACGATTACGGATTTCGGCATTCCCAAGGTTCTCGGCGGCGATTATTCAATGCTCTCGACCGAGCTGTATACCCAGATAATCGGCCTTCAGAATATGGGCGTCGCCTCGGCGATTGGCGTTGTGATGCTTGTTCCTTCCATTCTGGTGTTTGCAATCGATTTGTTCATTATGCGGACGACGCCCCGCTTTGCGCAAACCGATGGAAATGACGTTCCGCAAAAATCGTTTGGCCGGGACGGCGCCGCATCGCTTTTCGCGTGGGGGCTTGCGGGCGTTCCGGCGGTGATTATCCTCGCCGCGATCGGCGTTTCCGTCATAACCTTTTGGCCCTACGACCTGTCCTTGACGCTGGACAACTACCGTTTTGCGAACAGCGTCTATGGAATCCGGCCGTTTTACAACAGTGCGGCGATAGCGGCGATGGCGGCGGTTATCGGCATGATTGCCACGTTTACCGGTGCGTATCTGGTTCTTCGGGCCAGGGTCAACCGCTTTCTTTCCTTCTTGTTTCAGGGATTGTCGTTTTTGGCGTTCGGCATTCCGGGGACGGTGCTGGGGCTGGCGTTTGTTTTCGCGTTCAATCGAACGGGCGCGGTGTTCGAGTATTTTTATGGAACGCGCCTTTTGCTTGTTTTTTATTGCCTGATTCATTTTTACGCGATGGGGCATCTTGTTTCGGCGGCGGGGTTGTCCGATTTGGACCGTCATTACGAAGATGCGGGGAAAACGCTGAAGGTGAGCCGTTTTTCGACGTTCTTCCGTGTGATCGTGCCGATTCGGATGCATGTCGCGCTTGATGTGGCGTTTTATTTTTTCATCAATTCGATGACGACCGTTTCGGGCATGGTGTTCCTGTTCACGCCGGACAACGTTCCCGCGTCGGTTGCGATGCTGCATTTTACCGATACGGGCTACTACGGCGAAGCCGCCGCCATGGGGGCGCTTGTTCTGGCGGCGACGCTCGCGGCGCGCATGGTGCAGGAGGCGATCCGCTGGCGTTGCGGAAAAGCGCGGTCGAACTCGTGACGGAATTGTCTTGCGCGCATTCGCCATTCCATGCTATGTATTTCCGGATTATTCGTATTCGTGATTTTGTATTGGGTATTGTATGAACATATTGCCGCGGCAACCAAGCGAAAAAGCCCGGGAGTACGCATTGCGGGTGCTTCGGGAAAATATAGTCGGCCTGGTTCTCGAGCCTGGCGCCAAAGTGAGCGAGAGCGAATTGGCGCAAGAGCTGGGGGTGTCAAGGACGCCGGTTCGCGAAGCGCTTATCGAATTGGGTCATTACGGCATAGTGGAGACATTGCCGCAAAACGGCGTATTCATATCCAAAATCGATTACCGCAATATCGAGGAAGCGTGTTTTATGCGTCTTGCGCTGGAGACGCAGGCGGTGCAGGACGCGTGCGATCTCGCCACGCCCGAGCAGCTTGAAGAGCTGGACGATATTGTGCGGATTCAGCAGATGTATCTGGACAACAAAAACGTCAAGATGCTTTTAAAAATGGACAACAGGTTTCACCGGAACATTTTCGCCATTTGCGACAAGTTTCTTTCCTATATGCTGATGCAGTGCGTATCGGTGCATTTCGACAGGGTTCGTCAACTCAGCCTCGCCGGCGGCGAGAACATCAGGATAGTCGACGACCACCGCGACATTGTCGCGGCCATCCGGGCGCGCGACAAAAAGCGGGCGATGCGGATAATGCTCACGCATTTGTCGCGCTATAAAACGGATCAAACCTTCATAAAGGAAAAATACCGCCACCTTATACGGGAATAACGGCGGGGCGTGCGGCGGGATGCTGTTCGTCATTTCCCGTTTGACAAAAGCATTTCATTGGGTACATTGACTGGTATGCTAATAAACAGATGTATGGTTGTCTGTTCCGGTTGGGTTGTTTGTCTCGAGTGATGTAGAGGATGCACGGCGATGAAAATGATTATGCGATGGTTCCCCTTCGGGGACGATAGCGTCACATTGAAGCAAATCAGACAGGTGCCGGGCGTTTCCGGCGTTGCGACCTGCCTTCCGAAAGTTCCCGTGGGCGATGTCTGGCCGAAGGATACGCTGGCGGCGCTCAGGGATGAAATCAACCGGGCCGGCCTCGAAATGGAGGTCATCGAGTCGGTCAACATCCACGAGGACATTAAAAAGGGCCTGCCCGCCCGCGACAAGTATATCGAGAATTACCGGAAGACGCTGAAAAACCTCGCCGATGTCGGCGTGCGCTGCCTGTGTTACAATTTCATGCCGGTTATTGACTGGGCCAGAAGCGATTTGGCGCATTCCCTCGAGGATGAAAGCACGGTCCTGTCCTATCGTCACGACAAAGTCGTCACGATGAACCCGGAGACGATTGCCAAGTCGATGGAAGGCCAGGCGCTCGGCTATTCGCTTCCGGGATGGGAGCCGGAGCGGTTGCATGCAATGGCGGCGGACATTGAATTTTACAAATCGATGAGCCGGGAAGACTACTGGAAGAATATGCGGTATTTTCTCGACGCCGTGGTGCCGGTCGCGGGCGAGTGCGGCATCAATATGGCCATTCACCCGGACGATCCGCCGTGGCCGCTGTTCGATTTGCCCAAGGTGATTACGGGCGTCGAGAATATCCGTCACTTTTTGGCGCTCAATCCCAGTCCGGTAAACGGTCTTACGCTTTGCACCGGCAGTCTGGGAGCTGCTCGCGAGAACGATCTTCCCGCGATTATCCGTGAGTTTGCCGGCGCGGGCCGGGTGCATTTCGCCCATATCCGCAACATTCATTACGTCGGCGACGTCGACTTTGACGAATCGGCGCATTTGACGTCGTGCGGCAGTCTCGACATGTTCGAGATCGTTCGGGCGTTCCATGACAGCGGTTTTGAAGGCTATATCCGTCCCGATCACGGTCGCATGATTTGGGGCGAGCAGGCGAGGCCGGGGTATGGTTTGTATGATCGCGCTCTTGGCGCGGAATACATTCTCGGGCTTTGGGAGGCACTGGACAGATTGCGGGCATAGTATGGTATGGTGCCCTTTTTGCGGTTTTCCTTTTGTAAGGAGATGTCCCCATGCGTAAAGCGTTTTCCATTGTTGTGGCTTGCGGGTTGGCGGTTGTGCTTGCGGCCGGTTCCGTCGTCGCGGGCGAAAAACGTATCCTCAAACTTTCCACGCAGCTCAATGAAAACACCCCGATGGTCCAGGGGTTCAACCAGTTGGCGAAGACGGTTGAAGAAAAATCCGGCGGTCGCCTGGTTATCGAAGTCTATCCCTCGGCGCAGTTGGGATCGGACGAAGACGTTATTGAACAGGCGCTGGAAGGCGTGAATGTCGCGGTTTTGACGGACGGCGGCCGTATGGGGAATTACGTTCGCGACTTCGGCATTATCGGCATGGCGTATTTCGCCGACAACTACGACGATGTGCTGAAGGTCGTCGAAAGCCCCACCTATAACGCATGGGAAGAGCAGTTGGTCGACGAGGGCATTCGCGTTCTGTCCTTCAACTGGTACGACGGTCCGCGTCATTTCCTTACTCACGAGCCGATCAATGTTCCGGCCGATCTGAACGGCCAGCGCATTCGGACGCCGGGCGCTCCGGCGTGGGCCGAATCTGTTCGCGCGCTTGGCGCGACGCCCATTGCCATGCCGTGGGGCGAGGTGTATTCCGCCGTCCAGTCGAAGGCTATTGACGGCTGTGAAGTTCAGGACACGTCGACTCTCGGATCCCGCACGTTCGAAGTGTTGAAGTATCGCAACAAGACTTCGCACTTCCAGCTCATCAACGGGCTGATTGTCGGCGAGGCCTGGTTCGAAACGCTTCCGGCGGATCTTCAGGAGCTTCTCCTGGCCGAGACCAGGGCGGCGGGACAGGCCAATGCCCGCTTTGTCGAAAAGGAACTCGAAGAGATCGAAAAGAAGCTGACCGAGTACGGCATGGTCACCACCCAACCCGATGTCGCGGCGTTCAAGAAGGCGGCGGAGGCGGCGTATGATACGCTTGGATTTACAGCGCTTCGCGCCCGGATCTATGCTGAAATCGGCAAGTAGGCGGACGCATTCATTTGCTTTTGACGCTCGGGCGCGTTAGGGAAAAACGT
>DAIPJX010000207.1:0-4463 GCA_036770065.1 Planctomycetota bacterium | reverse complement strand
GCCGCGCCCGCCTTCAAGCGGAAGCCGCGCGGAATATTTCCTCCTCCAGCGCTTTTTTTGATATCAAACCGCATTCACTGCCCGCGCGGCATTGATTTAAGAATATGGGGGCTGGCTTCGCCCCCAAACCCCCAAGCCAGCATTCTGCTGGACCAGGATTTTTTACTTGGGATTATGGTTGTGTGTTACTGTTGGCGTTCTGTTCCAACTGCGGAATCCATCCGTCCAAAAACGCCGCTTCATTCACCAATAACTCGTCATCGGGAAAATACCCGGCAGTCGCATCGGCAATCATGCGCGCATGCTGATAAAACCCTTTGTCCAAAGCACGGTATGCAACCTTGAAATAATGCTGCCTGCCCGGGAAAAACTGCCGGAACGCCTCTATCCAAACCGGAAAATCCTCAACCGGAACCAGCCCGCAATACGTCCCGAACGCCATCGCCGAATCATCATACAAACTGGAATAATCACGCTCCCGCACAATCGTCATCGCGGCGTTGAACGAATCCAAATCCTGATTGACAAAAGCCCCCGTCAATGCCGCGCGAATGCCGTCGGAACCGCCGGAAACATCCGACCCGAGCCCCGTTCCCTTTTCAATGGCCCGATCAACCAATCGCAACATTTCATCGGCCGCCTTCGGATCATACAGATGTGGATTCTCGTCCCGGTCAAGCATTTCCATCGCATACGACAAATACAAACGCGGCGTAATACGGAACCACTCCCAGTCCTCGTCCTGAATCCCGGCCCCCCGCCTTGTCTGATCCTTCGCCACACCCGCATACGGTCCGTCCTCGCGCAACCTGGCCAGACCATCTTTACGGCCAAGCTTCGCCACCGCATACCGGCCCAACAAATGATAGCGCGAAATCACCGCATTGTACGCGTCGTCGCGGCGGAAAAACCCGCGCTCAATAGCCGCGTCAATTTCCCGCTCAATGGAAGCCATGATCGCAAGCTCTTCCGGCGCATCGGCATATTCGCCCCGATCGCGTTTTTGCGCCATGCGGTCATATACCGACGCCAACGTCCTGAGAACAGACTCCGAAACACGCCCGGTTTGCCGTTTCGATGCCTGCACATCGAGACGAAGCAGATCCCACGCCCGCTCCGGTTCATTCACCTGCGCAAGCAATATCGCCCAGTAGGAACGAAACGGCATCAAACGGTTTAAGGTCTCGGTGTCCTCGCGCACAACCAAATCGTTCATTATGGCCTGTACCCGAGCCAGCGCTTCCAGAGCAGCCGGCTTGTTCTTGGCCTGATACTGCATGCCCGCCAGATCGAGCAGAGCCGAGACGGACGCCTGAGCATCGCTTCCCGCCGCCGCCAGCTCTTCTTCCCGCATGGCGGCCGAACGGTCGTACATCCCGACGCGCTGGTACAGGCTCCCAAGCTCCTTGATGCTGCCCGGCTCGCGGTCGTGCGCCAGCATTTCCTCCATCTCGGCGATAGCGGCCGAGAAGACGTACTTGTGCCAGTACTCCTGAACCCGGATCATCGACTCGGCATATTCCGCATCGCCGTAAATTCGTGCGGACAAAACGAACGGCGTGCGCGTTTCCTCATCGGCGAAGCGAAGCAGAAGCGGCACAGCGGCGGCGGTCAGCTGCGATTCTCCGCCATCGCGGTCGAACGCCAGATACGCTTTTTCCACAACCGCGTCGAACGTCGGCGCAATGAATTGCATGACCGGCCCGGTTTGGAGCACGACAAACCGGTAGTCGCCGTTATCCAGCCGCTCCACATGCCCCGAAGCCGCATGGCCCGGCAGGCTCATGACGTGGCTGAGCTTTCCCTGACGCCTTGTCAATACCTGAAAAAATTCGGCCAAATCGTCGCAGTCGCCAATCAACCGCCCCACCCAACGCCGTTCAAGCGATTGGTAGACGGTCTGGTGCGTGTCGGAAAGCCCATAGTGGCTGCCGATCAGGTTCGGCAGTTCCGGCAAGGGCGAGTCAGAACAATACCTGAAGAAATGATGGAAAATCAAACCAAGCTCGCCCGGATCGCCCAAAACGGACGCCGCATTGTCGAGCCACGCGTTTTCCGAATTTCGCCGTTCGGATTCGTCGCTGATGGTAGAAAAATCGGGGCTGGACACGACGCCGTTCGTTGTGGCGAGAAGAACGGGATCGCCCTGATCGTCACGATACAGCACATGCATGGGAAATCCCCAGGACAACCCGCCCGGCTGCGGGCTTCTGCCGCCGCGCGCGTCCATGTTGACGGCCTTGTCCCACAGTTCAGCCGAACCGAACGCCCTGTCCGCGCCGTTTTCGTACGAAGCGACGACTCCGAGTACAGGGTGCATGACTTCGGTCATGGCCGGCACGCCGCGAGGCCGAACGGTGTGCTTGCCGGGATAACGCTCGGCCAATATGAACCCGAACAGTTGCCGTTCCGGCAAAGGCGAATAGAACACGGTGGAATCTTCGTTCTCCAGCCTCCATTCATATTGCGGTTCTTTTTCAAGCGGACCGTTGTCCTGATCGTTCGTGTGTCTCGTTTCTCCTGCTGTGGGGAAGGCGGCATCCGCGCCGACGACGGCAACCAGGCGGTGGGTGTCGTCAATAGTCAAGACCATTTTGTCGTATCCCGCTTCGACTTTGGCGAGTGCATTCCGGTAGTTTTCGAGTTCCGATTTTCGGTCGTCGGAAAGATTCGGAATGTGCGACTCCAGGTAATCCGCTTCGATCAGGCGGCGGCAAAACGCGCTGTCGAAATAATCGCGCGGATCAACCGGGCTGTACGTGCCCGCGAGCACGGGATGCAGTGCCTGGCGAAGCTGGCGGGGAATGCTTTCGTCCGTCATGACGCCATTGTGCAATGTTTCGGCGGCGGCGAGAAATTCCCGCACCATGATGGATGTGTCGGAACGTTCCGGGTTCGTGAGGACGTCCAGTAATTTTCCGTCGAGAAATGCTTTCAAACGGACTCCGGCGTCGTTTCTCGTGAAGGCGATCGGTCGTCCCGGTCCTTCCATGACTTCCCATTCGCTTGTTGTTTCGATGCCGGCGTGTTGCATTTCCTTTGCGAGTATGGCCATCCAGCCCACGGGCTTTTGCAGAAGGACGGGCCATTCGGCGACGAACGAATACCCCATGGCCGTAGCCCGGAATATATCGTCGTTTGAATCGTTGAGAGCGATGTGAAACGGCACGTCAAGATGGGTGAATGCAATTTCCGCACCATTTTTTGTGTAGGAGAAATCGTTCGGGCGCAGGGATGTTTCCGGTCCGGCGGAAGCGATTCGGAGCAGGCTCCAGCCGATTCTGGTGCCGGGGTTGACTTGGCCGTTTTGCGCTTCCATTGTGTATTGGTCGAAGAGGTCTTCCCGCAGTTTGAGAAGTGCGTCGGCATCTTCTTTTGCTTGTGCTATCATGGTGCCGGCTTCATGTGCGAGGTTGGCCCAGGTGAGCGCGTCGTTTTCGGCTTTTTTGGTTAATTCGGCAAAGTGTTCGGGAGAGAAATCCGGATTTCCGAGAGCGGACTCGGCATAACGCCGGGCCTCGGTTACGATTTCGGAGAGTTTTCCCAGTTGTGTTTCGAACCGGGTTGTTTCCATTTTTATTTTATTGGACACCTCGACTTGGTTTGATTCGGGTGAGTTGGCTGCTTTTGCTTGTGTGGTGAGCGCAAGGGCCATGGCCAAAGCGGCGGCGCAGAACGTCGTCAAACGCATATGGGTTCCTCTGTTTTTGTTGCGATGTACGAAAACGGGTCGATTATTGTCGGCCCGGCGGTCATTAATGTTATAAAGTTTCATAAGCGTTTGATACTGTCTTTATATTTTCGAAATCCTTGTAATTGCGGCAATTTTCCTTGCCAATCGTGTTCATAACCCATAGTATTCCCTATTCCGGTATGTTTTAGGATACTATAACAGCGGGCGTAGCTCAATGGTAGAGCGATAGCTTCCCAAGCTATATACGAGGGTCCGATTCCCTTCGCCCGCTCCATATCACAGTACGGCCGAGTCCAGCCTCGGTCGTTTTTCTTTTCTACGTAACGAGTTGCAAGTTTCGCTCGACCATCCTTGCCCACCTAAAACCCTTGGCATCCCCTCATTTTGTAAGTACCTATGTGAGTATGATTCCTTATCAAAAAGGAGATACCCACAATGGCGCTGACAGACCGAATGATATTGGCGTTGAAGCCCCTGGACAAGCCGAGGAAGTATTTCGACGGTGGCGGGCTGTACCTTTTGGTCACCCCTCCCGGCGGGAAGCTGTGGCGATTGGCCTACCGCTTCAACGGCAAGGCTAAATTATTGAGTTTTGGCGCGTACCCCGCCGTCACCCTGAAAATGGCGCGAGACCGTCGGGACGAGGCGAAATCCCTCATCGCCCGCGACATCGACCCAGGTGAACACAAGAAAGACCTCAAACGCCTCTCCACTGCCTTGGCCGAAAACACCTTCGAGGCGGTTGGCCGCGAATGGTACGCCAAGACCA
>DAIPJX010000206.1:0-4522 GCA_036770065.1 Planctomycetota bacterium | reverse complement strand
AAAGAGTCCCGGAACGCGTCCGGGAACTGATTTTCTGGAGGTTTGTATTATGGGGCTTTCCAATAGCTTATACCTCGGGTATTCCGGTATGGCCACGCACCAAAAGTGCCTGGACAATACAGGAAACAACCTCGCGAACGTCAATACAACCGGATTCAAACAAAAGGATTTCGGCTTTTCCACCTTGTTCAGCCAGGCGCTGAACACCGGCAATACACCCGCAACCGGCATGCGTAGCAGCGTCAATCCGAAAACAGCCGGCATGGGCGTAACCATAGGAGCGACGACAACCAACTTTCGGCAGGGACCGATCGAATATACCGGCAACCCGCTCGATTTCGCCATTACCGGCAGAGGCTTCTTTCTTGCGAAAACCGGCTCCGGCGGGCTGGCGCTGACCCGCGACGGTTCGTTTTACAGCGATCCGTCGGGCATGCTCTGCGTCGGAAACGGCCTGCCCGTGCAGGGCTGGATGGCGCAAAACGGCGTCGTCACCCCATCCACCACAGTGGAAAACATCTATATCCCGCCGCTCGGTTCCATCCTGAAAGGACAGAACACCAATAACGTCATCCTCTCGGGCGTGCTCCCGACCAATACCAATACGAGCGATTTCGGCGGCATTCCGACGACGGATTTGGCGCTCAAGGGCGATCTGGCGGCAGGGAACACGCTCACCACCAGCGTATACGTCGCCTCAAACCAGACCGGCGGGAACGCATACAGCAACGAAGTGCGCGAAGTCCAGGTCCAAATCAATTTTTCCGGGCCGACTCCGTCCGGCGACGGTACGGCGTCAAGCTATTCGTGGACCATGACGACAATGGATTGGCCGAATCCCGGCGATCCGCCGGTGCAAATCTATCCGATGGCGGACGATCCCGGCTTTTCGCGCGGGACGGTGAGCTTTCACAATCAGGCGAACGCCACGGATAAATACGGCGTGGGACAAGCCATCCAAAACACCGTCAGCCCCGGCAGCACCATGGTCAAATCCGTCTCCACCGACGCGAACGGAAATGAAATCGTCAATTCCTTTACCATGCCGTCCGGTTTTACCGTCGATGTTTCGCGCTTGACCAATCTTGGCAACGCGCCCGGCGGCAACGGACTCGAAACATGGTCCGTCAACGGTAATCCGAAAGGGACAATGGCACGAACCGTCACCGTATACGATACGCAAACCTCATTTATCCAGACCACCGACGCCAACGGCAATGTCGTCGTCAATCCCGAAGCGTCGGTCGAGGCGCGCGATTCCATGATGTTTTTCACATACGAAGGCGCCGACGACGTCTCGCGCACCTGGAGTTGGCGTTCTTCCAACGGAGACCGCGGCACATTGGCTTTCGGCACCGACGGGTCGCTTGTCGCGGCCGGCGGCAACGCCGGCACGCCGAAATATGATTTCAGCGACATGCGTTCGATCAATTACAACGGGTCGATTGAGATTGTCAGTCAGGATGGATACCGCGACGGAGTGATGCGGGAACTCGCGACCGATCAGTACGGCAAAATATATGCGCGCTATTCCAACGGAATCACCGATCTGATCGCGCAAATCGCCATGGGCGATGTGCCGAATCCGGCGGGTCTGCTCACCGGTTCTTCCACCTTGTTTTACGTCGGCTCCGCCTCGGGCGAATTGATGATCGGAACGCCCGGCGACGAAAAAGGTTCGTCCTCGGGGCTTCCCGCCATCGGTGCGGGCAGTTTGACGTCGGGTTCTTTGGAAAGCTCGAATGTCGACTTGACCAACGAATTCGCCACCATGATAACAACCGAACGCGGCTATCAGCTGAACAGCAGAGTCGTTTCCGTCTCCAACGAAATGCTGCAGACGTTGCTCAATGTAAAACGGTAATGAGAACCGATAATTAATAATGAACAATTAATAATGAATAATGGATGAGTTAATGGGCTAATTAATAATTACAAGCCTGTGCCAGCGTTTTTATTGTTAATTGGGTTTAATTCATTATTCATTGTTCATTATTAATTATTAATTGGCAGTTCAAATTTTCAACCGCGCCGCATCAAAGATCGGTCCGTCGTGGCAGACGCGGCGATAGACTGTGCCGTTGGCCGCCTTGACGGGGACGGCGCATCCCATGCAAGCGCCGAAACCGCAGGCCATTCGTTCTTCCAGCGAAACCTGGGCGGAAATGCCCAAGCGCTCCGCAAGGCCGGCGGCGGCGCGAAGCATCGGCGTCGGGCCGCATGCGAAAATGCCGTCGGGCCGCTCAACCTTTTCAAGCGCGTACGCGTCGACCACCGTGCCCTTGCAGCCCAGGCTGCCGTCATCGGTCGCCACTACAACCCGGTCGGCAATCCGGCCAAACGCATCGCATTCAAGCAACATTCCCGCCGTTCGCGCGCCAATAACGACCGTGACCCGAACCTCCCGCTCTTTAAGCGCCTTCGCCAACGGTACAATGCTCGGCGCGCCGCAACCGCCGCCGATAAGCAATGCCGATGTCCCCGCCGCAGGCAACGAGTATGAATTGCCGAGCGGAGCGAGAACGAAAAACGAGTCGCCGTACGAAAGCGACGTCATGCTTGCGGTGCCGTCGCCGGTAAGGCGATACACAAATTCAAAACCGTCCTCCGTATACGCCGACGGCGCAAACGGACGGCGCAGGAAAAAACCGTTCACTCCCGCATCAAGCCGCATTTGAAAAAATTGTCCCGGACTGAATGCTCCGGCCAAATCCGGCGCACGAACGCGCATTTTATAAAAATCCGGCGCGATCATTTCGTTCGTCAACACGGCGGCAAGAACGTCCCGCTTGCCTGTATGGCCTTCGCAATGGTGACGGGAGGTTGTTTCCTGCGCCAGCGTTTCGCCCATAATCGTACGGTAAATCGTCTCCAGCGAACGCGCGGGCATCGAACCGTTCGAAAGCGATATGGCCCGTTCGACCACCTGGTTTTCGCGCTCGATATTCCGGAGCGGTTTGCCGTCCTGTTGTTTGAACGCAGCTGTTTCGCGGCCCGCCGCGGCACGTTCGTCCAGTAACGACACAATATCCGCGTCTATCGCATCAATCCTGTTTCGCACCTCTTCCAGCGACATAGTCACCCTTTATGCATAAAACGCGTTTTACGGAAAACTCGCTTCCATGCGCCATACCTGGCCCTTGACGCAATACCAATGCATCGACATCGACGTTCCGTCGGAAAAAACCAGTTCAATATTGGCGTCGAAAAAACCGTCCGTCTCGTCCTTGACCGAACAATACACGATCGTCCCCCGGCCCCGGGTGCGCCACGCGTTCCAATACGCGGTCGGCGCGTCGTTGAGCCTCGGCGACAAACGGAGCCGGAACAGCGCTTCCGTGTTGGCCTCCACCGCGAGGAAAATATCCTCAACGGCGTCCCACGGGTTTTCCAGTTCGCCCTGCCGTATCATGAGAATGACCGCCAGTTCCCTTTGCACATTCCGCATTGCAGCCGGATCCGGCGCATACCCCAAAGCAAAATTGTAATGCCGCATCGCGTTGTCATAATCGCCGAAACGGCGATTCAAAATTCGAGCCAGGGATAAATGCGTCTCCCAATCATACGGGTTGTTAGCCAGAGCGGTCTCGTAAAAGGTCCGGGCAGCCACATAGTTGCCGCCGGTTTCCGCCGAGTGGGCATGTCTGCGCGCTTCCCTCTGCCGCGTCTCCCATCCCGTATCCTGACTGAACAACCATGCGCCGCCGGCAATGGCGGAGCATATCAATATAAACGCCAACCATCGCCTGCCCGGATGACGGTAGCCCCGTATCCGCTCCGTATCGGGTATCCGGCGCATCATGGTTGGCGTCATGCATTCTGCCTTGAATGAATACCGTGGTGCCGTTACAACGCGTCCGATTCCGCGTCGCCGTCCTCACCCAACATCGAGAACAACGGCGCGCCGTCATCGCGGCGACGGGACAGTTCCTCCTGGCCACGACAAGAAACGCATGTAGTGGCGGAAGGAAGAATCTTCAGGCGCGACGGAGAAATGGAACAACCGCAAATCTCACATTCACCGTACGTGCCTTTTTCGATCTTTTCGAGAGCAACCTGGATTTCTTCCAGTTCCTGATCGTTGGCGACCGCAATTTCAAACGACAAATCCTCATCGTACGCGTCGGTCGCCTTGTCTACTTCATCGGCCACTTTCGACTCGGCGCGCTCCTTTTGCATGGCAAGTTCGCGGCGCATACCGGCCAAAAGCCGTTCGCGTCGCTCCTGCAGGATATTTTTTATCTCTTCCATCTCCTTCTGCGACAGCCTGCGATCGGATGGACGGGGCGTCTGTTCCACCTTTGTTTGAGCGGGACGGCCAAGGATCATGACGCCGGGCGCAACCGTCAATCCCGGCTTTTTCGAGGATACCTTGACGCCAAGGCCCGTGCTGGCAAACGAAGCAATCGCCATCGGCGCCGCTTTCGCCGCCGCCGCATCGGTCTTGACGGACGGTTTTGCGGCTGCCGGTTTTGTTTTTGCCGCACCCGCTTTTGCCGGCGCCGCCTTTCCCGCCGCTTTT
>DAIPJX010000205.1:0-4530 GCA_036770065.1 Planctomycetota bacterium | reverse complement strand
CCGACTCATTTATGCTTTGGCTTGCAGTTTTTGCAACCCGGCCTTGGCAACCAGTATTCCCAAAACCAGAAGCAATACGGCAAAAATCATCTGCAAACCGTCCGACGCGTAATTAAATCCGCCGTCCACGGGTATCTTCCCGGCCAATTTCCAAATGGTTAAAAACAACGCGACAAATGTAACCAAAAGCATCGCTATCATCGGGAAATACAACATCCACCCCTCCCGCTTCGTGCGTTTCAAATACACCGCGCACGCAATCAGGGACAACGCGGCAAGCAACTGATTGGCCGAACCGAACAAGGGCCAAATATCGGCATAGCCGCGAAGCGACAGCAAATACCCGACAAACAACGTGCAAAACGTGGCGACATACCGGTTGGCAAGGAACGACGCAATCGGTCCCGTCGCTTTCGGATTGTCCGAATTGATGAACATCTCCTGGAACGCCAACCGCCCGACACGCGCAACCGAATCCAAAGACGTCATGGCGAACGCGGACACGGACAAGGTAATAAGCGTGAAAATGGTTTTTTCCGGCAAGCCGAGACCGGAAAGAAATCCGGAAATCGCTTGTGCGAAAACCTGCGGCGGCGTTCCCTTGGGAAGCGTTCCGCCGACGGCCAGCGCGCCGACCGTGATGAGGGCGAGAACGGCGAGGAGACATTCAACCAGCATGCCCCCGAAAGAAATGGGGAGCATGTCGCGTTCGTTTTCCACCTGTTTCGAAGCGGTTCCGGACGAGACGAGGCTGTGGAATCCGGAGACCGCGCCGCAGGCGACGGTGACGAACAGAATGGGGAACATGTACTGTCCGTTCACTTCGAAACCGGTAAAGGCGTCAAGGTTCATTTCCGGCCTGGCGTAGACGACGCCGATGAAGGCGGCGGCGATCATGAGGACGAGCAGGAACGAGTTCAGGTAGTCTCGCGGCTGCAAAAGCGCCCACACCGGCACGACCGAGGCGATGAAGATGTAAACGAAAACGAAGTACAGCCAAACGCCCTTGGAGATGAAAACCGGAAACGTCAGTCCGAGCCAAATGCAGGCGACCAGCATGGCGATGGCGATTATGCCGCTGGTGTAGCCGTCGGGCATTTTTTTGTTCAAATAAAATCCGAGAAGCACCGCCGCCACGATAAAGAAGATGGAGGTGGTGGCGACGGAGGCGTTCGCCTCAATAAGCGCGCCGTCGACGGCGAAGCCGTTGAAGGTTCCGGCGACGATATCGGCGAAGGCGGCGACGACCAGGATGGAGAACAGCCAGACGAAGACGAGGAAAAGCTGTTTGCCGGTTTTGCCGATATAAAGCTCGATGATGTAGCCGATGGTTTTGCCCTTGTTTTTCACCGAGGCGTACATGGCGGAGAAGTCTTGCACCGCGCCGAAGAAGATTCCGCCGAAGATGATCCAGAGCAGCACCGGCGCCCATCCGAACATGGCGGCGATGATCGGCCCGTTGATTGGCCCCGCTCCCGCGATGGAGGCGAATTGGTGGCCGAAGACGACGCTTCTTTTTGCCGGGACATAATCCACATTATCGCGCATATAATGCGCGGGTGTCGGCGCTTTTGGGTCGACGCCCCATTTTTTTGCGAGCCAGCGCCCGTATATGAGATATGCGGCAAGAAAAATGGCGAACGAACCAACGAGTATTTCCAACCCGTTCATAATACGTATCCTCTCCTATGCAATGCGGAATCACGGAACAATTTCCTGTGACGAATATACCACGCTAGATCAAACAAGGTGCGATCGCAAGGGCAAATTTCGCCGATCCGGTGGAATCTGCCGTTTTTTTTCGTCACTGTATCATGTGATTCGGCGTTGACTTTCCTTGCGGGAATTTTTTTTTGCGATCAACTTTTTTTTAACTGAAGTTTTTCAACGATCTTGCCGAGAGAGTCGTTTTTTTTTCACGAAATGTTTCGTTCGGGAATGCAAATTGCTTTTATCGATGATTGTTTGGAAAAAAGCTAAAGGAGAGATGATGCATTCAATTCAGGACGTTGTCGGTCAGTTTAGAAACAGCATTGGCGGCAGGAGCCATGGAAACGACATGGTGGGCGATGCGTTTTCCAACTTTTTCGCCGGACGGTTGAATCAGTCCAAATCGTTGGACGCGGGCGAGAGCGCGTTGGCGAGGTTGTCGGAACGCTTTCCCGATATGCGGTTCGGTCGCGGCACTGTGCCGGCCGGGCTGGATGCGGCGAGGGAATTTTTCAAATCGCGGCCGGGCAATCAGGGAGTCGTTTCTCCCGATGCGGCCGAGAAGATGGAGAGCGATCCGTCGTTTGCCTCTTCGGTTCGGGACGCCATTCAGGCGATGATGAACGGCGGCAATTTGTTCGGCGCGGTTCCGAACGCTGTTTCTTCGCAGGTTGGGATTACGGTGACGACGGTGACTATTCGGTATACCGAAATTCATTATGGTTCGAGCGGCGAGCAGTTGGCGGCGACGGACTGGTCGGGCGATTTCCAGAAGCGTTTGCAAGAGATGATCGAGTCCATATTCCAGATCAGGAAACCCGACGAAGAGGTTGCGGATTCGGCCGGGGATGTCGTGGCCGACGACGACGCGGATGCAAAGCGGCCGACGCTTCCCGTGGGTGTGTATGCCGGTTGGAGCATGCAGGTCATGTTGTCGCAGTCGATGTTGTCGTTGATGGGCGGAAGCGGCGGCCAGGCGGCGGGCGGAGCGTATCAGGCGGTTGGCATGTCGTTCGGGTTCAGCATGACGGCGTTTTCGGGACAGATGGCGGGAACGGCGGAGGGCAAGGGCATGGCGGACGAATGGATGTCGTCCTTGTCCAAGACGGGCATGCCGAACGCATTTTCGTCGCCGTTTTTCAATAACATGAATGTGACCGGTTTTGGTTTTATGCAGAACAGCCTGTTGTATTCGCTTTCCGGAGGCAGATCGGATTTGCTCGATTTATGGAAGTTTCTGGGCGCTCTTGGAGAGAATGCTGAAATCGCCCCTGCGGTTCCCGAAATTTCCGGGGAGTCCGGAAGTTCCGAAGTCCCCGACGCGGAATCGGAGGCGGCGGCAACCCCTGCGGTTGATGATGTTGCGATGCCGTCCATGGCGTAAGACAGTGTGCAAGTGCGGTGCGTGCCCGAAAGAAGCCGGCCTCCCGATTGTGCGGGAGGCCGGCCGTTTGTTTATCGGTGCGGTATGCGCGTTGCGTTCTACGCGTCGGAATAGTCGTCGAAATATCCCTGCACCAGAACAACCGGCGTGCCCTTGTCGCCGCTTCCGCTCGTCAGGTCGCAGAGAGAACCGAGCAAATCGGTCATTTGGCGCGGCGTTGTTCCTTCCGCCTGCATTTGGCCGACCAGATCCTTTTTGCCTTTGGAGCGAATGGCGTCCATGACCGCCGTCCGCTGCGCTTCGGCGTGCAGGTGGCCGTAGTCGTTGTCGGCGATGTACTTGAGCTTCAATTCGTTCGGCGTGCCCGAGAGACCCGGCGTGAAGGCGGGGGAGATGACCGGGTCGGCCAATTCCCAAATCCCGCCCACCGGATCGCGAAAACCGCCGTCGCCGTACACCAGCACTTCGAGATTCTTCCCGGTCCGCTCGATAATCGCCTTGCCCAACCGGGTGACGAAATCGTCGCACGCGCGCGGGAACAACTTGACCAGTTCTTCGCTCGCTTTGTTGGAGCCGAGCAGGCCGTACAGTTCGTTGTATCCGCTGCCGTCGACGGGCGCGGTGAGGATTTCATCCAGCGCCAGCACCTTTTCCGCTCCGGAGGAGAGGAGGCGCTTTTGCGTGCGCCGGCGGGAGTGGATGTCGGCGACGATGACGTTTTTGGTTTTTTCCAATATGGCTCGAGGGTCGTTGGCCAGGAAGATCTCGATATTGTCGCCGAGGCTTTTGTAGTATTCGATATAATCGACTCCGGTGAACCGGTGCCGGACGGATTGTCCGAAGAGGGAGCGGAATTTTTCTTCGGAGAGTATGTCGGAGTAGGGGTTGAGTCCGGCGTCTTCGACGAGTTCCTGCGCGATGAGGGCGTTGCCCACTTCGTCGGCGGGATAGGAGAGCTGGACCACGATTTTTTCCGCGCCGCGCGCGATGCCCTTGAGGAGCATGGCGAAGCGGTTGCGGCTCAGGATGGGGAAAACGACGCCGACGGTTCCGGAAGGAAAGTGTTTGCGCACGTCAAGGGCTATTTGATCGACCGAGGCGTAATTGCCTTGCGCCCTGGCGAGAATCGCTTCGGTGATGCCGACGATGTCATGGTCTTTCAGGGTGACGCCTTCGTATTTTTGGGTATTGTCCAGGACGTCCAGGATGATGTTGACGAGATCGTCGCCTTTTCGAATGATGGGTGTTCGGAGTCCGAAAACCTTTGTTCCGATCGTACGCATGTTTTTTTATCCTTGCACAGCGGGAAAAAACGGAAAAAACTCGTTTACCGTAGAACTATAGCATATTTTCCGGCAATCACAAGGGCGAATGCGCGGCATTTTCAATTGCCGCGTTCTTCCCGGCATGCACGGCGCCCAATGCGTGCGAGGCAT
>DAIPJX010000204.1:0-4539 GCA_036770065.1 Planctomycetota bacterium | reverse complement strand
AAAATAATGGTTTGCAACATTTGGAAGGAGTCTCGGTGGGTAAGGATGTTTTGATTTACGAATTGGCGATTCGCGCCATTATCGGCATGATCGCCGAAAATAAATTGCGGCCGGGCGATCGCCTGCCTGCGGAACGCGAATTATCGAAACAGCTTGCCATCAGCAGGACCAGCATTCGCGAGGCGTTGCAGCATCTGGCTTCGAACCACGTCGTTCAGATTAAACCGGGGCGCGGCATTTATGTTCACATTTTGGACGAAGCCGTGCTCGGGCGTTTTACCGGAGGGAAATCGCGCAGCAGCGACGCCTTGGCGGCGGTGAAGAATCTTGTGGAAATGCGAATCCTTCTGGAAACGCACGGATTCCAGCAAGTCGCCAAAACAATAACCCCGGAAGAACTGAATATGCTGTACCGGCACGAAGCGACGTCCTATGCGGGCATGCGCGACGAATTCAATGCCGATCCCGATTCGTTGCATTCGAGCGCCGATTTTGAGTTGTTGATCTTTTCATTGCAGCCGAACACTGTGCTGACCAATTTTTACAGCCGCCTGAACGATGCCTGGAAATCGGTGATGACTGGGCTGGGGTTGGTCGCGTTGCCGCTTGATGTGCGTCACCGCGATCATATCGAAATCATCATGGCGCTCGAGAGCGGCGACTCCAAGCGCATTGCCAAGGCGGTCGGCAATCATCTCGACGGCGCTTTGAATACAGTGGAACGATTGCTGCAAAAATCAAAAACCCGATAGAGAAACAAGAGGGTGCGTTGTTCCCTTCATCTCTCTTCCCTCCCCGAACACATTTTTACGGTAAAAGTTGTCATTTCACTTCCGTTTTTGGTCGATACTATCATACGGGCATGTCGATGTGGCGATGCGTCCGAACGGAACGGAAACAGGTGGAATCTCATGGTGGAAACGGCTGACGCTCCGGTTCTTGGATATTTTTGGGCCGCGATACTCGGTATTGTTCAGGGAGTGGCGGAGTTTCTGCCCATATCCTCCAGCGGGCATTTGGCGTTGGTGGAGCATCTTGGACTTGGCCGGGCGGCGCCGCCGGCGTTTGACGTGTTTTTGCATTGCGCGACGCTTTTGGTGGTTCTGGCCTATTTTCGCCGCACCATCCTCTGGTATGTGAAAAACGATAAAATTGTCTTGTGGTATGTCGTGTTGGCGAGCATCCCGACCGGAATAATCGGGCTGGCGTGCAAGCCGTATTTCGAAGCGCTTCGCAACTCGCCGACGATGATTTGCGTTGGCTTGTTGGTGACCGCGTGTGCGTTGTCGGTGGCGGAGATACGGCGGGGTGCGTCGTACCAATTGCGCGATCTTGGTTGGGGGGGCGCGATTATTATCGGGTTGTGCCAGTCCATGGCGCTTGCGCCCGGCGTTAGCCGAAGCGGTTCCACAATTGCCGGAGCGATGATTTGCGGCGTCGAGCGGGAGGAAGCGTTCGGTTTCAGCTTTATTATTTCCATTCCCGCTGTGGGCGGCGCCGTGCTGTTGCATTTTCTTGAGGCGATGCGCGGCGCGGATATGGGCGACATGCTTGTCCGCATTGAAGTCGGACCGTATCTGGTCGGCTTTGCGCTGGCGGCGCTGTTCGGCTTTTTGTCGCTGGCGGCGCTCAAGCGCATTGTGGCGGGAGGAAGGCTGGTTTGGTTTGCCGCCTATTGCTGTCTGGCCGCGTTGGCGGGGCTGGTGTATTTTGACGTGTTGGTATAATCCGGACACCCGGTGATTTTTGGAGGAGATGTCGAGAATGGCGAGGGCTGCGAAGTCGGAAAACAAACAGGGCATTCGGTTCGGTGGTTTGGCCGCGGTCGCCGCCGGTCTTCTCATGACCGGTCTGGGTATTTTCATGCTCTTGTCCTTTCTTGCCTTTGACCCGGGGATTGACCCGGTTGAAGCGGCGGAAACGTGCTGGACCGGAGTTTTGGGCGCGTATGTCGCGTATGGCGCGATTCATACGATCGGGGTCGCTTCGGCGTTTTGCATGGCGTTTCTTTTCATGTTCTGGGGCATGCTGATTACCAAAAAGATGCATTTTTTCGCCACCTGGCCGAATGTGATTGGCGGCGTCCTGATGATTGCCGCGCTGTCGCTTGGCGCGTGCGCGTTTTCCGATTCGTACGGCATGGATTCGGGCGGGTTGTTGGCGGTGTATGTTTCGCCGCCGGCGATATTGTATTTCGGCAGATGGGGGTTGTTCCTTGCTTCGGTTGGCTTGATGATTGTGGGGATTCTGCTCGCGTTCGGCGAGGCGGCCGTATACGGCGTGCAC
Organism: Planctomycetota bacterium; assembly: GCA_036770065.1. Taxonomy (GTDB): domain Bacteria; phylum Planctomycetota; class SZUA-567; order SZUA-567; family SZUA-567; genus JAJBSZ01. The sequence goes on along the minus strand of DAIPJX010000204.1, from coordinate 2,253 downwards.
AGTCTTTTATTCAGGAGCCGAGATTTTCTTTTCGGCGCGTTCGGGCTTGTCGTGCGACTGAAGGATTTGCTGAAGCTTCTGGTCACTCCGCGTTTGGCTGTCGCCGGCGCGTCCGCGCCGGATGTTGCCCGGCGGTCGGTCGGGGAATTCCGCGCGGCCCGTCCAACCGGGACGCCTGCCGCTCCGACCGAAGCGGACGCGAAGAAAGAGCAGACGAAGGAATTCAAGCCGCGCGGGCGGTTTGCGTCGCGTTTCCTGGACCTCGACTTTTCCGACAGATCGTCAACCGCCATGGCCGAACCGGTCCGGGCGGAGATTGCCGACGAAGAGCGGCCGGTTGAAGAGAACGTCATTATGGATGTGGGCGCGGAGGACGTCGATACTGTCGAATCGGCGCAGCCGGAACCGATCTCGATTAGCTTTGGTCCGCCTCGGGCTGTGGTTGAAGAGCCGGTGGAGGAGGATGAGGAGCCTGAAGCCGTTCTTCCCCCGGTTGTCGGGCCGGTTCGCCGGGAAGCGCCGGCGCCCGCGGCGCGGGCCGAAGTGCGGAATACGACCGCGACAGCTCGTCCCGGCGCGTATGGCGAAGCGCATACGTCTCCTTTGTCTTCCGGGCCGTCGGTTGTTTCGTCTTCCTCTTCGCTGGATGATTATGAATTGCCGCCGTTGGAATTGCTTGACCCGCCGGAGCCGCCGGTTGTGGAGGACAGGGGGATTATTGAGGGCAAGGCGAAGATTCTCGAACAGACCCTTTCCGAGTTCAAGATTGACGGCCGGGTGGTGCATATTGAACGCGGTCCGCGCGTGACGATGTATGAAATCAGTTTGGCGCCCGGCATTCGTTTGAACAAGGTGACGTCGTTGGCCGACAATATCGCCATGCAGCTTCAGGCCGAATCGGTGCGTATTATTGCGCCCATTCCCGGCAAGAACACGATCGGCATTGAGATTCCGAATACATGCAAGGAGCTTGTCTCGCTTCGTGAAATCGTCCAGTCGGTCAATCGGGAGAAACGTCGCCAGGCGCTTCCGATTTGTCTTGGCAAGGATGTTTCGGGTTCGGCGCTGGTTGCCGATTTGGCGCGTATGCCGCATTTGCTTATCGCGGGCGCGACCGGTTCGGGCAAGTCGGTGTGCATCAATTCGATTATTCTTTCCATCATGATGTGTTGCCGTCCGGACGAGACGCAGATGATCATGGTTGATCCGAAGGTGGTGGAATTGTCGCGGTTCAAGGACATTCCGCATTTGATGAGTCCGGTCATTACCGACATGAAGCGTGCTGTTTCGGTGCTTGAGTGGATTTGTCAGAAGATGGACGAACGATATGAGCAGATGTCCCAGGTTTCGGTCAACAACATAGCCAAGTTCAATGCGCTTGGCGAGGAGGGGATTCGGAGCAAGCTTGACGCGTTCGCGAGTCTTGAGGACATTGAGGCGTTTCCCAAGAAAATGCCGTACATGGTTGTGATTATTGACGAGTTGGCGGATTTGATGATGGTGGCGGGCAAGGAGGTGGAGCAGCATATTACTCGTCTTGCGGCGAAGAGTCGGGCGGTGGGCATTCATTTGATTCTTGCGACGCAGCGTCCGTCGGTTGATGTTATTACCGGTCTCATCAAGGCGAACATGCCGTGCCGGATTGCGTTCCAGGTGGCGAGTCGGGTTGACAGCCGCACTATTTTGGACGGGAATGGCGCGGAGACGCTTTTGGGTCAGGGCGATATGTTGTATTTGCCGCCCGGGGTGGGCAAGTTGACGCGGGCGCAGGGCGTGTTTGTTTCCGATGAGGAGTTGTTCCGTGTGGTTGATTACACCAAGGCGAATGCCGAGCCGCAGTATCATTCGGATTTGTTGGGTCCGGTGATTGGCGGGGGCGGGGGCGAGGTGGATATTTCCTCGTTTGATGAATTGTTTATGTCGTCGGGCGAGGCGATTATCGAGAATCAGCGCGGTTCGGTGTCTTTGTTGCAGCGCAAGTTCGGGATTGGGTATGGTCGGGCGTCGCGCATTATCGATCAGCTTGCTTCGGTTGGGTTGCTTGGTCCGTTTCGTGACGGCAAGGCGCGCGAGATTCTTTTGACCATGGAGGAGTTTCGCTGCAAGTTTGGCGGTAGTGGTTCGTCGTACGATGACGGTAATGATGGTGGAACGCTGGCCGGGCTTCGCGATGATGAACGAGAGCGCGAGCAGCCGGTGTGGGATGAAGAAGATTGAACGACCGAAAAGCGTTTCATGACGAACGTTTCGTAT
>DAIPJX010000203.1:0-4555 GCA_036770065.1 Planctomycetota bacterium | reverse complement strand
GGGCTGGCTTCGCCCCCAAACCCCCAAGCCAGCCTTCCGCTGGACCAGTTTTTTTCCGGGATATGCGACAGGGTTATGAATATCTGCCGATTTCCTTTTCGTTGCTCGCCTTGAGCATGATCTTCAAAGGAATCTCGGGATACCCAAGCGACTCGCGCAACTGATTCGATAAATAACGAAGATAATTGTCGTCAAACTGAGACGGATTATTCACAAACAACAAAAACGTGGGCGGGTTGACCCCCGTCTGCGTACCGTAATAAATGCGCCCAAGCTTGCCGCCCTTGGCACGAGTGGCACGCTTCTGCGTCGCATCGGACAACGCCGCATTGAGCGCCGCCGTACCAACCTTGACCGACCCCTGCATAATCAAATCCAACGCCGACTCGATAACCTCCCACGCATTCGTCCCCTCCTTCGCCGACATCGCGGCAAGACGGGCAAAATGCAAACCGGGCAACCGGTCATTCACATACTTCGTGAAAACATCAACCGTCAAATTCGGCTGGGACGCAAGCGCCAAATCCCATTTGTTCAACACAATGATACAAGGCTTGACGTTCTCAAGAATAAACGCGGCAATCTGCTTGTCGACCTTGCCAATGTCCTCCATGGCGTCCAACATGAGAATAACCGCATCGGCACGCCGAATCGCGCGCTCCGTCCGCATGTGACCGAAAAACTCCAACGAATCGTCCATCTGCCCGCGCTTGCGCAGACCCGCCGTGTCAATCATGACAAACGCCTCGTTGTTCCTCCGAATCGTAATGTCCAGCGAATCGCGAGTCGTCCCGGGCGCGTCGGAAACAATCACCCGCTCCGTGCCGCTGATTTGATTGATAAAGGTGGACTTGCCGACATTGCGACGCCCAACCAACGCGATCTTCGGCAACTCCTTCACCGGCGTTTCGTCATCGTCCGTCTCCGGCGGCAACGCAGCCACAATCGCCTCCTCCAAATCGTAAATGCCGCGATTTTGCTTGGCGCTGACCATGTGCGGTTCGCCAAAACCCAACGCGTGGAACGACGGCAAATTGTCCTCAATCCGCTGGGTGTCGACCTTCGTCGCAACCAACAGCACTTTTTTATCCGCCTTGCGAATCCGGGCGGCGACCTCCCGATCAAGCGGCGTAATGCCGTCCCGACTGTCAACCAGGAACAATAACACATCGGCCGCGTCAATGGCGAGACCGATCTGCTGCTCAACCTGGCGCTCAAGCTTCTGGCTATCGACAATGCCAATACCGCCCGTATCGACCAAATCGAACGTGCGATCCTCAATCGTCAACGGGAACAACACCCGATCACGGGTAACGCCGGGACTATCGGCTTCGATAGCGATACGGGAGCCGACCAATTGGTTGAACAAAGTGGATTTGCCCACATTGGGGCGGCCAACTATGGCGACAGATGCATAAGCCATTCAATATCTTCCTTGCCTCGTGCCCCGACTCTTACCAGGAGGGCTTGCTTGCGAACCATTTCTCCAGCATTCCATAGACATGCGCGACGACAATCGGATTGGAAACAACCAGTTTGTCGGCGAGCATAACCAGAAGCGCGTTCACCCCAACCGGACTGTACACCGTGATCTGAAAACCATCCGCATTCTTTTTTACCCCAAGCGCACATCCGAAAAAGCCGGGAGTTATGGCGGACGCAATAGGCAAAAGGCCGGTATCGGCTGGATAACGGCTTGAACTGGACCATAACGACGCAACCGGCAGAAGAAAATTATAGACTCTTCTATAACAGTCGCGGTTGCTGCTGTAAAAATATAATGAGTAATTATTGCCGGCGCCGGCGGCGGTTTTCTGATAATCCGGCGTCTGCGACAACGGTTCGCGCGCCGCCGCCGATTCCTGAATAAGCGAAACAATCGCTTGCGGATGCGTCGCCATGTACAAGACGCCCGTATTGCTGCCGTCCTGCCGGGGAATCAGGCAAAACGCCGGCGCCAACGGCGACGACAACGACGAACGGCGGTTGTAATACCGGACAATATATCCGCCGACGTTCACCTGGTTGAACCGGGCGCCGGCAGTCTGCTCCATGCGGGCGACAATGTTTTCAAAGGCCGGAGCGTCGACATTGTTGAAAATCGCAACCTGCGTGTCGTCGTTCGGGCGAATAATGATGTCGCTGCCGAGAGCCGGAACAATTTCAGTCAGGGGAACGCCCAAAAGCCGCTCATTCATGACAAGGCCGCCCATGCCCCCCGGCTGCGAAACCAACCCCATCCCGTCGATAAAGGAAGGAATTTCCCTGAGAAGCGTGGGGAGATCCGCCCGGAATGCCACAAACGATTCGGCGGAGGACGGGGTAATGGTCGAGTAACTTTCCATCCCGAGCCGGGTATTGGCCGGCATCGGCGTCAGGGCCGAAATCATGCCGGTAAAATCGCCGTTCGGCACATACAAGTACACGCTGTGGCGCATGCCTTCGCCGCGGTACCCGCCGGCAATGCCAAGCGCCTGCGCCGTTCCGAAGCCAAACGCGTCGAGGATCCTGGTCGTTTTTCCCATATTCGCCGCATCGAGAATGGCGGTAAGACGCTGCACATTCATATAGATGAACGACATCCCCCGGTTGGCTTCCGCGCCGGCGTACACGGCCTGAAACGCCTGGCTGTGGGACAACGCGGAGGTCGGCGTGGAAATGGCGTCGAATATTTTCTGAATCCCCTCCGAATTGGGGCCGTGATAGATAAGCACGGTATTGCCGATGGAAGCGACACGGATATTCGGACCAATGCGAAGAATGGGAGGATAGCCGGTGAGGGATTCTTCCTGCGCCAATGTTTTCAGCGGCAGGCTGGGATCAATGCCTTGGCTTTCCAGCACCATTTTGACCATTTCGGGACGGTTCAGGAGAGCCATCACGGCGGAATACACCGTATTCCGATCCGGCGCGGACGACAAGGTCAGGGTAACGACAAACTCGGCCGCCATGTTGCCGTCACGACCGACACCGAGATTGATCAGGGCGGCGCCAAGCTTGCCCGCCACGATTTCGGCGGCGAATTGGGGGGAAACGTTGGCGTTGGCGGCAATGTCGTTGGCCAACTCCCGGCGAGACTGTTCAAACGACTGGATGAACGGCCCCATTTCCGGCAGATTGGCAATATGCTCAATCACGCTCCCCGCATAATCGCGTTCGCGAATCCCGGTATCGGGCGGGACCATGCAGAACATGGTGTTGGCCGGCAAAACATCGGGTAAAAAAACGCGGGAATCGCCCGCCCAAATCCGACATGCCGCAGCGCAAAGGATAAGGGCAAGAAATGTTGTACGCATCAGGAGTGTTCCCTTGTGCAAATGAGTTTGGCAGCCCGCCGGGAAGGACGAGCCGCCATATCACCACAATCCGGCTGAAAGTACGCGAGGTCCGTCTATTTTGACAAGGCCAGCGCGGTATCCAGCTTCCGGCTGGCGTCGCGAATGGCGGACAACACCCCGTTTGAGGTAATGGTGGAAGCGGTGATCGCGTCCAGATCGCCGCCGTTCTTCTTCAACAAAAGCGACCCGGCGTTGCGTCCGCGAAACTGGCGCTGAAAATCGGTGCCGACATCCGGGTCCGGCGCCGGTTTGGCGCCCGTCAACGCCTGCGCCCATGTATAGGGAGGGCGAACGTCCTTGATCTTTTCGCCAAGTCCGGGCGTTTCTTCGCTGTTAATGACGGAAAAACCGACAATATACTCGCCTTTCTTCCCGGAGGCGGGCATGGCGTCGCCGGGCACATACCCCGCAAGCAAGGTTTTCGCATCGGCGGCCGGCCCGGTGAACCCGACCATCAGTTGAATGGGAACAGACGAATTGTAGCCGATCGCCTGGCCGGTAACGGCAAAATATGCCGGCACATCGGCATTGTCCGCCTTGTACAGCGCGGTGACGTCATCGGTCAACCTTTTGGGCGTCAACGAAAACGCGCCGTTATCCCTGTCCACCTGAAGGAAAAACACATTTTCCAACGCGGCCGCCGCGTCTTCGACAGCACGCTGCTCGATGATCGGCCTGGTGGTGTTATAGGTGAACGCAAGCAACCCGGCGGCAATGCCGGCGGTAACCGCAAGGGAAATCACGAGTCTCGCATAAAATTTCATGGGAGCATTTCCTGAATCAGGGGACAAATACGCAAAAACTCTGCCGATCCCCCACAGAACCGGCATTATTAGGCATGTATTGCATTTTATCAGAATACTGATTCGCGGCAAGCAAATTCCCTTTATCACGTACAATATACTATGGATACCATGGACTGCAACAAGGCTCCGGACCAACATGCCGTCCCGGCAACCAATTGGCCTGTGAACAGTTATTTCAATACGGTGATCGAAACGAAAAAGAATAGGAACCGGAAACTTGTCAAGTGTCCCGCCACCTGCTATAGTGTACCATCCGCGCCGGATAAGCGCATCGTCTGTTCGAGGGGGCGAACCATGAAAGCAAGCGAAGGAAAACTGGGCCGGGTCTTTATGATTCGACTGGATATCGGCGAAAAACCGGCGGAAACGCTTCTCCGTTTTGCCGAGGAAAAAGGCATTCGTTCCGCCCAG
>DAIPJX010000202.1:0-4556 GCA_036770065.1 Planctomycetota bacterium | reverse complement strand
CATTCTCGACTTCTGTTTCGACGGCATCATCGTGACCGATAGCTCGGACACCATCATCATGGCCAATAAAACGGCAATTGAAATGTTGGGCATTCGCCATGGAACCGTCCTCGGGAAATCATGTCGGACGGTTTGTCCTTTCGTTGATTGGGAAAACCTGGACGAAAAAAATACGGAAGATATCGGGTCCATGGTGAAAATTGGCAATAGACATGTTGTTCACACGGTTGTGCCGGTGATAACGGGCGGCAAATTCATGGGAACGGTCATGTCTTTCCAATATGCGGTGAATATTGAGGAAATGGAATCCAACGTACGGAAAAAACTCCATTTGAGCGGCCATGTCGCGACGTTTCGTTTTGAGGACATTCTTACCGTCAGTCCCGCCATGCTCCATGTGCTGGAGCAGGCGAAGAAATACGCGGCTGTCGATTCCACCGTCCTTATCACGGGGCAAACCGGAACCGGCAAGGAAATGATGGCCCAGAGCATTCATAACGAAAGCGGCCGGCGAACCGGTCCGTTCGTCGCGGTCAACTGCGCCGCCATTCCCGAAAGCCTTCTCGAGAGCGAACTGTTCGGCTATTCCGAAGGCGCCTTCACCGGCGCCCGAAAAGAAGGGAAAAAAGGCTATTTCGAACTTGCCAATGGCGGAACCCTGTTCCTTGACGAAATCGGTGAAATTTCGCCCAAGCTGCAATCCTCGCTGTTGCGTGTTCTCCAGCAAAAGGAAATCATCCGGGTCGGCGGCGACAAGATAATCCCCATCAACGCCCGTATTATCGCCGCAACCCATCAGGATCTGGAAAAGGCAAGCAAGGACGGCAGAGTTCGCTCCGACCTGTTTCACCGCTTGAACATTCTCCGCCTTACCATCCCGTCCCTCAAGGAACGAAGGGAGGACATTCCCGTCCTCGCCATGGAATTGATGCGCAGGAAGTCGCAGGAACTGTCGTGCCTGCCCGTCGATTTTTCCGGCGAAGCGTCCCGCATATTCAGCGAGTATCACTGGTCCGGCAATGTGCGTGAATTGGAAGCCGTTGTGGAACGCCTCGTTGTGCTGAAATCCGGCCAGTCGGTCGATGTCGCGGACATCGCGGAGTATTTTTCCGACAAGGATTTTGAAACGGATGAAACGCGGGACGCGCTCCCGAGTAATCCGGTCCAGGCGGCCGAACAAAAGATGCTCCGCGATCTGCTCGCCAAACACAACGGAAAGAAAAAACCTCTCTGTGAAGAACTCGGCATCAGTTACAGCACGTTGTGGCGCAGGCTCAAGCAATACAATTTATCGTAATCCGCCTCCCGCGCCGCGGCTTTTTAGTTGCCCGCCGCGACGGGACCAATACAATGGAGAATTCGGTTGAGGTTGGATAGTGTGCGCGGAGGATTCCATGCAGTTCGATTTTTACGACCAGACCGTCGTTGTCACCGGCGGAACAAAAGGCATTGGCAGAGCAACGGCGGAAGCGTTCCTTGGCGCCGGAGCGGACGTGATTTGCGTTTACGGGGGCGATGACGCAGCCGCGGAAAAATTGATCGGGGACCATGAGAACGAAAGCGGATTGATTGTCCGCAAACTCGACGTCGCCGATCCGGCCGCGTGCCGGGAATTCTGGCGCTCGCTCGAACTGGACGAAATATACCCCCAGATTCTCGTCAACAACGCCGGAATCCGGCGAGACAACGTGCTCGCCATGATGCCGGAAGAAGACTGGCGGCGCGTCATGGACGTCAACCTCGGCGGCGTGTTCGCCATGTCGAAATACGCTGTGCAAGGCATGAGCGGACGACGCTACGGACGCATCGTCAACCTGACCAGCCCGAGCGGAAAAATGGGCTTCGAAGGACAAGCCAACTATGCCGCCAGCAAAGCCGGAATCGTCGCGCTCACCAAAAGCCTTTCCAGGGAAGTCGCCAAACGCGGCATAACCGTCAACTGCGTCTCCCCAGGATTCATCGAAACGGACCTGATCGCCGACCTGCCCGAAGAACAGGCCAAAGCATACCGCCAAACCGTGCCCGTCAAGCGATTCGGAAAACCCGACGACGTGGCCAACGCCATCCTTTTCCTCGCCTCGCGCGAAAGCGGGTATATCACCGGTTCCGTGCTCGAGGTAACGGGAGGATTGTAATGGACATCGATATTCAGGCCGCCATTCCGCACCGTCCGCCGTTTCTTCTGGTCGACGCAATAACGGAAATGACCGAAAACGGCATCAAGGCCGAATACACGCTTCGCCCCGACGACGAACTGTGGTCGCGCATTTATTCCGGGCATTATCCGGACAGCCCGATCACGCCCGGCGTATTGCTGTGCGAAATGGTCTTCCAGACCGCCGCCGTTCTGGTCCACGAAATGCACAAGGACAACCCGCTTTCCGGGATTCCCGTCGTCACCCGCATCCAGAACGTCAAATTCAAAACCATGATCCTCCCCGGCGACGCCATCGAAATATACGCCGGCATGACCGAACGATTGTCGAACGCCTTTTTCATGAAGGGCGGCATTCGGAAAAACGGCAAACCGGCCATGCAGGCCGAATTCACCGTCGCGCTCGCTCCCGCCGGAACCGCCTGATTCGGGAGCGCAACGAATAGCCATGGCGAAAAAATCCGTCAAAAACGCCTTGTCCGAAATCTTCGGCTTCTCCTCCTTTCGCCCGCATCAGGAGGAGATCGTGAGCGCGATTCTCGATGGCCGCGACGCATTCGCCGTCATGCCCACCGGCGGCGGAAAATCGCTGTGCTATCAGCTCCCCGCCTGTCTTCGTCCCGGCGTCGCCATTGTCGTCAGCCCGCTCATTTCCCTCATGAAGGATCAGGTCGACGCCGCGAACGCCAACGGCATCGGAGCGGCAACGCTCAACAGCACCGTGCTGGACAGCGAAAAAAGCGACATATACCGACGCATCCGCTCGGGCGATATCCGGCTTCTCTACATTTCTCCCGAACGTTTCAACGCGCCCGGATTCGTCGAATACCTGAAAACGCTGGACATCTCCTTTTTCGCCGTCGACGAAGCGCACTGCATTTCCGAATGGGGACACGATTTCCGCCCCGATTACCTCGCCTTGTCGAAAATGACGAAGGAATTTCCCGACGTTCCCGTCGCCGCCTTCACCGCGACGGCAACGCCGAAAGTGGCCGGCGACATTGTCGCGCGCCTTGGCCTCCGTTCGCCGCACCAAACCCGCGCGTCGTTCAACCGACCGAACCTGACCTACCGGATTTTCCCGAAAGAGGATCTCGGGAAACAGTTGATGGCGTTTTTGAAAACGCGGAACAGCGATCCCGGAATCATTTATCGAACCACGCGGAAAAACGTCGAGACAACGACAGCTCTCCTGCTCAAAAACGGCATCAACGCCAAATCGTATCACGCCGGATTGCCCGACGCCGAACGCGCGCGGGCGCAGGAGGATTTTCGTCACGACCGTTGCCAGGTCGTCGTCGCGACGATCGCTTTCGGCATGGGAATCGACAAGCCGAACGTGCGCTTCGTCGTTCACGGCGATTTGCCGAAAAATCTGGAAGGGTATTATCAGGAAACCGGAAGAGCCGGACGCGACGGCGAACCGTCGGACTGCGTCATGTTTCACAATATGGGCGACGTCGCGCAACAGCTCCGTTTCATCGCCGACATCGAGGACGAAAGCGCCCGCCGAACCGCGCAGGAACAACTGAACGCCATGCTTTCGTTCGCGCGAACCGATCGCTGCCGGCGCATCGCCATGCTCGAATATTTCGGCGAAACCTACCCCGAAGACAATTGCAACAGCTGCGATATCTGCCTTGGCGAAGCGGAAAAGGAAGAAGCCACCATCCCGGCGCAAAAAGTCCTGTCCGCCATGGTCAGAACCGATTGCCGTTTTGGCGCGGGACATCTCACCGATATTTTGACTGGTTCGGACACCGAACGCGTGCGGCAACTGGGGCATGATCGTTTGCCCACTTTCGGCGTCGGCAAGGACAGGGATAAATCGTATTGGCGGCGCGTTATCGAAGCCGTTACCGCGCGCGGCCTCGCCGCAATGTCCGACACGAAATATCCCGTGCCTCGAATCACCGCCGACGGCTGGAAAGTGCTGCGCGGCGAAGAGCGGTTCTCCATGCTCAAGGTCGCGGAAAAGAAGGGGCGGGAACGGGAACGGCGCGCAACCCCTCTTGGACAAGCGCCCCAGCCGTACAGCCAGGAACTGTTCGCCCGCCTGAGAAAGCTTCGCTCCAGGCTGGCGGAAGAGAAAAAACTGCCGCCGTACATGATTTTCAACGACAGAACCCTTCAGGAAATGTCCCGTTTTCTGCCCAAAAACGAATCAACCCTCCTGGGCATTTCCGGCGTCGGCTCGCATAAACTCGCCGCCTACGGCGATCTGTTCCTGCAGGAAATCGCCGGGTATCTTCGCGAATATCCCGAATCCGGGGATTAAATTTCATCCAGCCAGTGCATGGGAATGTCGGCCTCGTCCGCCTTGTCCATGGCAAGAGGCGCATCGCGGCGTGACGGCTCCGCCGCGGCGGCAGGCGATTCATCCGATTTTTTCTTTGCGGCT
>DAIPJX010000016.1:0-16994 GCA_036770065.1 Planctomycetota bacterium | reverse complement strand
GTGCTACGGGCTTTGTGGGGGTGTTGGTGAACATTGGCACAAAGCAGACTCCGCCTGTCAACTTTTACCGAAATTTAAAATGCGGCCGGCATAACGCTCTCGACGACGGAATTTCGTCCAAAAAAGACATATATAGGAGATACACGAGAAAAGAAAATCTCCACCAATATCGGAGAGATGCCATGTTTGTGCTGAAAAGAATTTACGAGCCGGCAACTGCGGCGGATGGAGTTCGCGTATTGGTGGATCGACTTTGGCCGCGTGGCGTGTCGAAGGAGAAGGCGGCGCTGGATCTGTGGTTGAAAGATATTGCGCCCTCGGACAAACTGCGGCGCTGGTTCGGGCACGATCCGGAAAAGTGGACCGGCTTTCGGGAAAAATACTTGGCGGAACTGCGCACAAACTCCGACGCGGTACAAATATTACGAACTGCAACCAAAGATGGGAAAAAAATCACCCTCCTTTTTGGCGCACGAGACGTCGAGCACAACGAAGCGGTTGTTTTGCAAGAATTCCTAAAAACGGCAACGTCGGGAAAGTGATCATATTCCGAAAAAGCAGTCGTGTTTCAAATAGCGTAACCAGATCAATTTATGCGATGCCACACAGTTATGAAAGCCGCCCCCAAGCATGGGGCCTTGCGATACGGATGGAACGCTTGCAAACTCGAAGGGAAACACCATGAAAAAAATACGGAAAACGGTTACAGGGCATCCGGCAATCGATGGTGCGGGAGTTCATCTGGTCCGCGTGTTGGGTGGAAGGACTGTGACGGATTTCGACCCCTTTCTCATGCTCGACTCGTTCGACTCGTCCAATCCGGAGGATTACATCAAGGGTTTTCCCATGCATCCCCATCGCGGCATCGAAACGATAACCTATCTTGTTGAAGGGGAAATCCAACATCAGGATAGCCTTGGGAACAAAGGTTCCATCCTTTCCGGACAAGCCCAATGGATGACGGCGGGGTCGGGAATTCTGCACCAGGAAATGCCGCAGGCGGCGAAACGAATGCTCGGCCTGCAGATTTGGCTTAATCTGCCGCGTAGCGAGAAAATGACGGATCCCGCCTATTTCGGCATTACCCGCGAGATGGTTCCGACCGTCGCGGAAGGCGGCGCTACTGTGCGGGTCATTTCCGGCAGCTACAAAACCACACACGGCATTACGCCCAAGCACATCCAGGCGACGATGTATGATGTCAGCCTTGAGGCGAACGAAGCGATCAATCTGGAAACAAGACCGGGGGAGAATGTGTTTGTCTTCCTTCTCCTCGGCGGCTCCATCATCGACGAGCGGAACATTGCCGAAAAAACGGCGGTGCTGTTTGGCGAAGGCGACGGCATCCGCATCGCCGCAACGAAGGACGCGCCGGTCCGGTTTATTTTCTTTTCCGGCAAACCGCTTGGCGAACCTGTGGCATGGGGCGGGCCGATTGTGATGAACACGGAGGAGGAACTGGCGACAGCATTCAATGAACTGGAATCAGGCCGCTTCATCAAGCACGCCCCCGCAATGTGACAATTGGAAAAGGGAATGAAGATGGGCATCCTTTCATTTTATCTCCCCAACAGCCAATAAAATTTTCGCGTCCAATGCGGCGACAACCGGGAAGAATCCGTCAAAAAACGCTGTCGGCTTGTTATTGTTCTGTTGCTTCATCCTCATATGCTTCGTCCAGCTCCTCCACCAACTCGCTGTACAGTTGGTCCGCCTGATCAGAAATTTTCTGGAACATATCCCGGTTGGCGGCAAGAGCGTCGGCATTGACGGCATAGGAGGAGAGAATGGCGTTGAACGAGTCCTCGTATGCTGCGAAATCGTCTTCCTTGCTGATGTAGATGGCGAGCACGGTTGTGCCGGCTTCGGCAAAAGAGAAAACGCGGCCGCGAAAACCGTTGCCGTCCCGGCGGGCGGAATAATCCATTTGCATGCCGGTTTTGCCGTATCTGTCGACGGACGACTCTTCGCTGATGATGTTCAAGTCGGAGCCGAAGAACATATACATTAAATCAAGATTGCGCTCAAACGGAACGGACGGGTCGCCTTCGCTGTTGAGGCCGGGGGTGGAAAAAATAATCCGCGTGCTGGGTTCGCCGTCCCGAATAATGGACAGGGCGAGCTGGCGCTGGTCCAGTTCGGCATTCCAGTTGTCGGGAACGACGACGGATACGACCCCGTTAATGAAGGATTGCTTTTCAGCCGCGTTGACGAATCCGAACGTGAGGGCGAGTGTAAGCACAACCATGAAGAATGTACGCATGGGAACCTTTCTCAAAGCAAATATTTCACGATCCGGCATAGCCGTTCGGGGCATACGCCAACGGTGGTATATAGCACGTCCCGTCGTAAAATACAATAGATAATGGCGCAAATAATCCGAGGGCGCCTACATCATGGGCGAAAGCAACCGGGCAAAATTATACCCGGCCCGCTTCCAGAGCGCGTGCTGTTTGAAAAAGTCGTGGGTAAGCTCTTCGCAATGCTCCATATCTTCGAGAAATATCTGTTGGTATCTTTCTGAAAAGCATTTGTCATACAGGAAGGCATTGACTTCGAAGTCGAGGGTAAAGCTCCGGTTGGTGATGTTGGTTGTTCCTATTGTCGCTATTTCTCCGTCCACGACCATGGTTTTGGCATGAAGGAATCCATTGTACATATACACTTTGACGCCAGCCTCGATAGCGTCGCGGGCATACCCCAAGGTGGCGAAGTGGACGATCTGGTAATCGCTGATTTTTGGAATCATGAGCCGGACGTCGACTTCGGAGTGGGCTGCGATGCGGAGCGCGTCGAAAAAGCTTTCATCGGGGGCGAAGTAGGGGGATTGAATCCATACATTTTTTTGGGCCGAGTATATCATGCCGAGCATGCCGCTCTTGATCGGACTTTCAAACGTATCGGGGCCGCTTGCGACAATCTGCATGCCGATATTGCCGTCTTCCTGCGGTTCGGGAAAATAGTCCTCGATTTTCACCGACTGCGGGTTCAATTCGGTGGAATAGCTCCAGTCCATGAAAAAACGTTCCTGCAAAAACCAGACGGACGACCCGGTCAAGCGCAGGTGGGTGTCGCGCCACGGTTTCAATTTTTTATGTTTGCCCGTGTATTCAAGCCCGACGTTCATCCCTCCGACATAGCCGATAAGCCCGTCGATGACAACAATTTTGCGATGATTGCGGTAATTGAGGCGGAGGTGGGAATTGAGGTTTTTGAACAGGGGGGAGAACCCCTCCACATGCCCTCCCGCCGCCATCACGTCCTTGAACATGGTGTCAAACGCCATCATGGTTCCAATGCAGTCGTACATGACCCGAACTTCGACGCCCGCCCTGGCTTTTTCGGCAAGAATGTCCAGAATTTCCCGGCCCAGGGCATCGTTCCTGAAAATATAAAACAGCACATGGATATGATGCCTGGCGTTTTTCATGTCGGTTTTCATCGTATCGAACAGTTCGGTTCCGTCCGTGAAGATGTCGGCGTTATTGTTGTCAGTGAAAAGCCCGTTGCCTTCCTTTTTCAGATAGGTGAGGAGCCGGACGGAATTTTCGTTGTGTTTCATGAAAATGCGTGAACGGCCGAGGTTGAGGTGTTTTACTATATAGGTGTCGTACAATTCGTCGGCGGCCGCTTTTATTTCATATCTTTTACGTTTGTTGACCCGAAATCCGCTGCCGAGAAAAAGATAGAGGACAAAGCCGACGATAGGGAGAAAAAGAAGGACGAGTATCCACGCAAGACTTGATGCGGGGCTTTTCCGTTCGAAAAAAACGACGGCGATAAGGCAAATAAGGCTGAAAAGAGCGATGCTTGAGAGCAGGAAGTGGCTCAGGGACATATTGTATAATCCTTTTCTACGGATATAATTTGGCGCTTGTCACGACTTCGGTGGATGTTCGGGAGATGGGTATGGAAAAAGCGAAAATGCACGGCAGGCAAATCGGTTGCTTGTGGTTGATCGGCGGCGGCTGTGTTGCGATTATTCTTGCCTGCGTCATTGTTCTTGCGGCCATTTGGTGGTATTTTGGCCGGTGGGGCCAAGGGGATTCGGCTTGGGAACGATTGCCTTCGTCCGTCGTTTTTGCGGTTGAGGTTCATGATATGCGCGGCATGCTCCTGCATGCGTTGGACGACCCTTCCCTCGTTTTATATATCGACGAATTTTCCCTGTATATGGAGAACGAATTTCCCGAACTGGCCGATTTCGGCAAGTCATTCGGGGGTGACGAAGGCGGATGGAAAGCATTGTATCATATTTTCAGTTTTTTTCATATATATTTTGTGCCCAACCTTGGAATTGCGGCATGGACGGCGACGGGTGATGTTGTGGTTCTGGGCCGATTCCCTCTTTTTTCCGCCGCGTATATGCCGGATACGGAAGCGGGGAATGTTGCGTTGTGGCAAGACGGGGTTTTTGTGGCGGAAACAGGAAATTGGACGGCATTTTCCTCATCGGAAACGCTGCTTCACGAGGTGCTCGACAATTGGGATACGCCGGCGCGGCCTCTTGGCGAACGGTTTCGGGCGTCCACTCCCTACGCATATTTCGGTTATAAGTATGCCGACGGTTCCGATGATGCGTCCGCTTCGGCGGGGACGGAATCGAATGCAAACGGGCCGTTAATGTTGGGCAATCCTTTTGCAGCGCAGACAACGGTACGCCGAAAGGGAAAGGCGCTACGGGTTTGTCTGCAACCGGGCGATGCGAAGTGGACGGTTGAGGGCGATGCGGCGTGGAGCGAAAGTCTGGACGCGTTTCTTCGGGAACCTTTGGCATGGAGGGGGCGCGAACCGGTTGTGGGCATGCGGGATAATCCGCTGAACGTTTCGGTTCATGCCGATCCGGAATTGCTCCGCCGGGTGGTGCGGGATATTTCCCCGGAGGCGGAATCGTTTTTTGAATCGCATGGGAACGGAATGCTTGGCGATGTTTTTCTCGCGGCGACTCCGCCGCGGTGGGACGACCCGTATATATTGCCGGCTCCGGTGGTGACGGTCGGGATTCCGCTTGCGAGTGAGCCGGCGGCGCGCGAAATGGCGGCGGATCTGGCCGCGTTGACGGACGGCATCGGTGAAGATGTATTGCGCGAACCGTTGCTTTCGCAGGTGGTGACGATTAAGGGATTTGGCGATGAGGGCGAGGGGGAAGTGGGTCGACGTATTCTGCTGCCGCCCGAGTTGCTGAACGGAATGAATCCGTTGTGGCTGGTGGAGTGGAATGACGGGCGCCGGAATGTTTGGGTGAGCAGCGACCCCGAGGGAGTGGAAAAACGCGGTTCCATGTTTCATGGCGAGCGCGAGGAAGCGGCTGTGCCGGGAATGCTGAGCGGCGGGGTGGCGTGGAATATGGACCGTGTATTCCGCGAACGAGTGCATGACATAGTGGCGGATCGCCTGTCGTTGATTCCTGATGATTCGTTCCCGGGGAAGGGCACGGTTCTGTCGATTGCCGAGTCGGCGGATACATTTTTTCGTTTGTATCCCTGCGGCGATATGCTGTATTTGATCAATCCCGCTTCGTCTTCGGCGTCGTTTCGCGCGACGATTCCATTTATGCCGGGCGTGGCTTTTTGACGCCGCCTCCGGATGAATAATTTTTCGGGAGGCATACGCCAGCTTCTTTTTACAAAAAATCATGCCGGCACGAATGAGATGAATTTCCTGCTGATAGTCTTTTTGCGGGGGAGAACAAAAACAAGGAGATGGAGATGCGTACCGTCTTGGCGCTCATGTTGGCTGCCGGATTATTTGTTGTCGCGGGATGCGGAAGTTGCGGAACGCGGTGCGCCGCACCCGCAACGTTCGTCAGGAAAACCGCCGCGTTTATCGAGCCGGCCCCGCCGGCGCCCGCCCTGGTTTCCACGCCGGCCTGCAACATAAGTTGAAATGCAACCGGGCAAACAGCCGCATAACGACGTCGCGAAACCGCTTTCCGGTTTCGCGATTTTTATTGTTCGTCATGTCCGAATATTGTCGTTTTATACAACGTTCTCCGGCTGCAACGGCCTCGACGTTTCGTGTTGCATCCGGATATTGTGCAGTGCGAGAAACAATTCGCCGCAATCGCGGAAGCGATCGTCGGGATTCGGGGCAATGCATTTGTCCACGATATCCCGAAGCCCGGAATAAACCGGTATGCCAAGCTGAGCAAGCGGACGCACCATGCCCCGGGAAACCGCCTCGCGTTTGTCGCAACGCGAAAAATCATAGGGCCGTTTGCCGCAAAGCATTTCGTACAATGTCGCGCCCACGCTGAACACGTCGCAGGCCGGACCAATAGACCGCGTTTTGTTTAATTGCTCCGGCGGCATATACGCGACCGTGCCGCCGCCCGAACCGGATTTCGGCGCGTTCGTCTCATCCTCTTGGCTGGCAAGGCCGAGATCGCCGATTTTAATGGTTTGCGAAACATCGTCGGTCAAGAAAAGATTCTTCGGTTTGATGTCGCGGTGGACTATGCCCAAATGGTGCATATGAGACAAACCGCTCGCAATCTGCACCGCAAACGAATGCACCTGCGACGGTTCGAATCTCCCCCCTTCCTTGCACAATCGTCTTGCCAAATCGCCTCCGCCCGCGAATTCAAGCACAAGATACAGAAGCGAATCGGATGTGACGCCGGAATCGACATATCCAATAATATTTGGATGAAAAATGTGCCGCGTCACTTCTATTTCATGATGAAAATTCCGAAGCGCATGTTTGCTCCCGGCAATGTCCGAGTGCATGGTTTTGATCGCCACCTTGTGTCCCGTGGATAATTTGCGCGCCTGATAAACAACTCCCATGCCGCCCGAACCAATAATGCTTTCGATAATATACCCGGGGATCGCGCTGGCCCGGCGAACCGGCGAGGTGCGCCTTCGCTTGGCCGGATGGCGCTTTTTGTCGTTTGTGCTGTCGTCCGCGCGCGCCGGCCGCGCCAGGGCAATGGATATGGTCAGAATCGTTTCGCCGACGACAACCGTATCGCCATCGTGAAGTTGCTTCGGATGCTGCAATTGGCGGGATGACGGACCGCCGTAATGAACGCCATTGATGATTAGGCCGTTGAGCGATTCGAGATTGCGTATGGCGACCCTGTCTTCGTGAATGGACAGAACAGCGTGACAACGACTGACCAAGGGATCGTGTTCAATCCGGCAGCCGCAAAGCGGCGCCCGCCCGATGAGTACGGTCGAGGGAGTATCATAGATATGAGTCCTGGTGTTTTGTCCAGGTCCTGTCACATTGATACGAAGCATTTTCTCTCGCCCGGGAAACTTTTATTGGTGTACATTCTGTCGCATTCCTCTTTTTAAAATCGCATGAATTGGAATATATCGTATTCCATAATTATTGCAAATACTATTTGTTGATGAAAATACATGCGAAAGACCGTAAACGGCAGGATGCGTTGCCGCCATCTTGTTATGGGGGAAATGATTGAAAGACAGGAAATTCAACTTCTATCAGAAAAGAATGCTGCCTGTCAGGCCTGGAATGTCAATAAATCAAGGATTTGATATGTTTTGTGGGCTAAAATTGGCATTGAAAACGCAATGAAAAAATGATAAGAAAAGGAAAGTGAGAAGGTAAAGATTTTCTCATTATCGGGGGAATTCATCCTCAATGAAAAACGAAACGGGCGCGAATCCGGTCGCAACCGAACCAAATGGAAGCCGGAGAGATGCGCTATTCTCCCATGCGGAAATTGTGAAGGTCTGAGTTTTCGGCCTGGATCAAGGTGGCGATAACGGCTCCCATTGGCTTGGGAAGTTCGGCTGAGGCTTGGACCGGGATCAGGCTGTTGCGTTCCAGCCAGATCTTTTCGCCGCCTCGGGTGGCGACCAGATTGCCGGACAAGTTGGTGCCGTCGGTTTGGGGTTCGACAATGAGGCAGTCGAATGTTCCTATGGAGGGGATTGTCAACACTTCTTCGCCAATAACGGTGATGCTTGAGAGTACAGGTTTTTTCCGGCCGCCCAAGAGCAGATGGCAACTATCGCCCACATTCTTCAACTTCATGCCGCGGATATAGTAAATGATAGAGACCATATCCTGCATATTGCCGGGAATGGGGAAAGGGAGGTTTGCGATTTCCTGTCCTGTTTCGTTGACCATGCTGTATTTCGAAACCGGATCGGGCAGACCGTTTGGCAGGCGGGAATCATACTTGAATTCAAGCCGGTCCTGATAGCTTCGGTTGCGTTCCGACACGCGGCGGCGGATCAGATAGCTTTTCCCCGATTCGGCATCAACGTAGCTGTTTATGTTGGTGGCAATGGGGTAGAAGGCGCTCAGGAAATCGTTTGATTTGACATTGAGCTCGAACACGAACACGGGGCGATTTCTCAACTTCGCCACGCGCTTGGCCGTAAGGCGGATACTGCCGGCGGGAAGCCCGCGCCACGTAGCCTGGAACTGGAGGTCTTCGCCGGGGCGGACATATTTTTGCAGTTGAACATCGGGATTGTTGACGGAATCAAACAGGGCGCGGTAACTGATGTTTTGATCCAGTACTTCGGAAATGCGGTCTTCCGCCGTTATTTCGGCCAGCGCCGTTTCCGGCAACGCGGCCAAATCGGGAAACTCCAGCGCATATGCGGGCGCATTGAAAACGCTATATGCAATGACAGCAAGACACGCAACCATCGCTGTCATTTTTTTGGTAAATCCGTTCATGTCGCTCCAGTCCACCACTCCCCCCACTTCATACCGGGGCCGGATACAGCATACAACCAAATCCGAATACAAAGGACCATTATATTGTTTTATCGACGGTCGGCAAGAAATTTACCAGCGTATTTCGAGGATTATTTCCTTGCATCAATACGGGCAACCAGCGATAACCTGACAGGCATATACAAACAATTCACGGAAACAGCATGGATTCGGATTCTCCCAAATTGCGTGGTTTGCATGGACTGCGGGCAAGACTTGAGCTGGACGCCAGTCTTGGCTCTCCGTTTGCCGGCATCGTCGCCGGCGGGACGCATGCGATATCGCGTCATATTCAGGGTATTGTTCGGCAAACTTCTTCGCGAGAACAACCCGCATCAACGTCGGCCGGGTTGCCGGTGCGCGAACGGGTGGTCACGCCGCCGGCGCCGGTTGCGGAGGCGGTTCATCCTTCGGTATCGCACCCCCGACCGCAGATTTCCGTCATAAACTTGATTCCCGAGCCGGAAGCGGCTTTTTCCGGAAAAGATCCCGTGCTCGAACCGGTTCGTCAGCAGGCGTTGCAGTGTTCGTTATGCGGACTATGCGAAAAGCGGACGACGGTGGTATGGGGCGAGGGAAGTCTGGATGCGCGCGTCATGTTCATTGGTGAAGGTCCGGGCCGGGATGAGGATTTGCAGGGACGTCCGTTTGTCGGCCGGTCGGGCCGGGTGTTGACCGATATTATCGAAAAAGGAATGAAACAGCCGCGCGGGTGTGTGTATATCACGAATGTGGTCAAGTGCCGCCCGCCGGGCAATCGCGACCCGCGTCCGGATGAAGTGGCGGCGTGCAACGTGTATCTTTCGCGCCAGATTGAGGCGATCAAGCCGTCTGTTATCGTTGCGGTTGGCGGCGTCGCCGGGTGCGCGCTTCTCGGCCTTCCGCCCAAATCGCCGGGTTTGCGCGGTAAATGGCACGAATACAACGGCATTCCGCTGCGGGTTATTTTTCATCCGTCGTATCTTTTGCGCCAACGGCGATCGGAGGATGATCGCACCGAAGCTGATCGCGAGACATGGACGGACATTCTTGACGTGATGAAAAAGGCGGACGCCGGGTAACGCTCTCCCGCCTTCGGCATGCCTCATACTCCTCCGGCATTGATGCGGACAAGCTCGCCGTCCGACATATTGACCCGCGCCTCATGCCCGGGAAGCGGACGAATGCGTTGATGCACCGCATCGACAATCCAGAAATCCCGCGGGAAAAACGAATCCTCCTGTTCGGCCGCCGGAGTGATCCAATTCCTTGACCCAACCACGGCCACCGGCGCATCAAGATAATCAAACGCCAGCGCCGTCACGTTGGACGCGACCGTGTGCATGTACGATCCGCGCTCGCACGCATCGGACGCAAGCACAAGGTTCCCCGTCTTTTTCACGCTGTCAACGAGAGGCTGATAGTTCAGCGGAGCAAGCGAACGAAGATCCCACACCTCGACCGACAAACCGTACCGGTCCTCGAGAATCTTCGCCGCGTCCAACGCGCGGTACAGCGTCGCGCCCAACGTGGCAATCGTCAGATCCTTCCCCGGCTTTCGAAGCGCCGGTTCCCCAAACGGAACTTCGTACCGGCCCGCCGGCACGCCGCCCGCCTCGAAAATCTCCGGCATGTCGTACAAACGCTGCGATTCGAGGAACACAACCGGATCCGTTCCCTTGAGCGCTGTATACATCATGCCCTTGGCGTCATGCGGCGTCGCCGGAAAAACGACCTTCAATCCCGGCACATGGGCAAACATGGAGGACCAGTCCTGCGAGTGTTGCGCGCCGTATTTCGCCCCGACGGAAATGCGCAGAACGAGCGGCATCTCCAATACGCCCGCCGACATCGCCTGCCACTTCGCCATCTGGTTGAACACCTCGTCCCCGCACCGGCCGATGAAATCGCAGTACATGATTTCCACGAGCGCCCGTCCGCCAGCCAGCGCATACCCGACGCCCGCTCCGACGATCGCGCCCTCGCTAATCGGGCTGTTGAACAGGCGATGATACGGAAGACTTTCGGTCAAGCCGCGATAGACGGCGAACGCGCCGCCCCAGTCGCGATTTTCTTCGCCCCACGCGGCAAGCGTCGGGTCTTCATGAAACCGGTCGATAATCGATTCGAAAATCGCTTCCCTATACACAATGGCTTTCATGCCGGAAAGTATTTTGCCGTTTTCATCAAGCCCGAACCGGCTTTTGGCAGCGAGGCGCTTGACCTGAGGATTGTCCTCCAGCGTCATCAAAACGTCGGGTTTGCGATCGTCCATCGCGAGCCGCGTCTTGTTGGAAAACATCACTTTTTCAATCGTGCCGGTTTTGGCCGGATCGAGATAGGGCGAAACTTGCGGATCTATCGCTTTGGAAAACGCTTTGAAAACCAGTTCTTTCGCGAGAGTGATATTCGCCTCGATATCGGCCCGGTCGGCCAGGCCGCACTCGATCAACCCGTCGGCGAACGCCGGGATCGCATCCTGCGCCATCCACTCGTCCAGCTCCTCTTTGGTGCGGTAACTCATCGCGTCGGACGGGGAATGTCCGGAAAAACGATAGGTCAAGGTATCGAGAAGCACCGGACCACGGCCCTCCTCGATAATTTTCCGCTTGCGGGCGTATGCGTCGATGACGGCGAACGGCTTGAGTCCGTCGATTCTTTCGGCATGCAGTTGTTCGGGATTGACGCCGGCGCCGAGACGGGCGAGAACCTGAAGCCCCATCGTCTCGCCGACCGGCTGGCCGCCCATG
Organism: Planctomycetota bacterium; assembly: GCA_036770065.1. Taxonomy (GTDB): domain Bacteria; phylum Planctomycetota; class SZUA-567; order SZUA-567; family SZUA-567; genus JAJBSZ01. Next base: position 5,562 of record DAIPJX010000016.1, on the reverse strand, counting down.
CCGTAGAGGTTATTGACGAAATTGAAAACGAGCGGCAGGCCGCCGTTATGGCCTTTGTCCCACAATGTGCGGAACTGATCCATCGCGGCGAAGGAAATGCCCTCCCACACCGGGCCGCAGCCAAGCGACGCGTCGCCGATGTTGGCGATAACCAGCCCCGGCTTGCTGTTGATCCGCTTGTACAACGCCGCGCCGACTGAAATATCGCCCGAACCGCCGACAATGGCGTTGTTCGGATACACGCCGAAGGGCGGGAAAAACGCGTGCATCGATCCGCCCAGCCCTTTGTGCCAGCCGGTTTCGCGGGCGAAAATTTCCGAGAGCGTGCCGTAGATGAAAAAATCGTCGGCCAAATCGCGCACGGAATTTTTTGCGTCCTTTTCCACCCGCGCCAACGTCGCGCCGTCGGCATAGTTTTGCATGATGTCCATCAATGCCGGCTCGTCAAGCTGGCGAATGGAGCGCAAACCGCGCGCGAGAATCTCCGAATGGGCCCGATGGCCGCCGAACGAATAATCGTCGACCGTGAGCGTATACGCCTGGCCCACAGCCAGCGATTCCTGGCCGATGGACAAATGGGCGGGGCCGCGATGGTTGTACTCAACGCCTTCGTACCTGCCCTCTTTTTTGACCCGGTCGAGCATGGTTTCGAACTCGCGCAAAATCGCCATGTCCCGGTGCATGCGAAGCAGATCCGCCGCAGGGAATGCGGCGGCCGCTTCGGCGAACGGTTTGTCGTAGGCATTCAGCGGAATGTCCTGAAACGTCAAAACGCCTTTTGCCCGGATAACGTCGGGATTGAGAGAGAGGGACTTGACCATGGCGGCGGCCTTTCGTGCGGCGCATTCCGGTTAGAGATACATGACTTCCTTCATGATTTCGGAAACGGTCGGATGCGGGAATATAACCTCCCGAATGTCCTCGGCCCGCATCTCGTTCTCAATCATGACGCAGGCCGCGCCGATCATCTCCGACGCATACGGCCCCACGACATGCATGCCGAGAAGAACGTTCCGTTCGCCCAAAACCGCCTTGACGAAACCGCGCTCGCCATTCGTCTCCGCCAGCCAACGGCCCGATGCGCCCAAGGGCATTTTCACAACCCGGCCTTGTATGCCGCGCGTTTTCATGGCGTCCTCGGTTATGCCGACCGTGGCGATTTCGGGATCCGTGTAGATGACGGCGGGCACGGCGTCGGTGCGGCAAATGTCCTTTTCTCCGAACATGGCGCGAACGGCGACGGTGGCCTGGCGCGACGCAAAATGCGCAAGCTGATATATGCCGGTAATGTCGCCCGCGGCATAAACGCCGGGAATGTTCGTCGCTCCCCGATCGTTGACCTTGATGCGCTTCGCGTCCATGTCGAGGGTGATTTTTTCAAGCCCGATGTTTTCAATGTTATTGACGCGTCCGGCGGCTATCAGGATGCAGTCCGCCTGGACGGACAGGTTCTGTCCTTGCTTGTCCGTATAGAAAACGGTATTTCCGTCCACCTTTTCCACTTTTGCGCCGGTCTGAACGAGCGCGCCCTTGCTCTCCAGTTTGCGCTGAATCGTCATGGCGATATCCCGGTCGACGGCTCCGGCGATTTGCGGCAACATTTCAAGCACGGTGACTTTTTTGCCGAGAAGGGCATGGAAAAAAGCGAACTCCAGTCCAATCACCCCGCCGCCGATAACGACCAGGTTGTCCGCCGGAGCGTTCCTCTCCAGCATGCCGGTGGAATCGACGACGCACGGGTTTTCCGAAAGGCCGGGAATGGGCGGCCAGGCGGGGCGGGAACCGGTGCAGAGGAGGAGGTTCGCGCCCTTGTATTCGTTGTCGCCGACCGCAACCGTGTTTTTGTCGACAACGACGCCGGAACCGGCGACGACTTCGACTTTGCCTTTTTTCATCATGCCGAGAATGCCGTTCCTGAGCGTGTCCTGCACGGCGCCGGTGCGGGTTTTCATCGCGTCGAAATCGAACGACGCCGACTGCACCTGAACGCCGAAAACAGCGGAGGAAAGCGCATGATCGTATGTTTTGGCGGAATGAAGATAGGATTTTGTCGGAATACAACCGCTGTTGAGGCAGGTTCCGCCGATACGGTCCTTTTCGACGAGAACGGTTTTTTTGCCCATGCGTCCCGCGTGCTCGGCTGCGACATAACCGGCGGGACCGCCGCCGAGAATAATCAAATCGTACATGGTATTCTCCTGTGAAAGAAATCGTCCCGGCATAGCCATTTATGACTGTCGGCGAACTTTACGCATCTCATGGCAAAACGGGCCATTTTCCACCTGAAAGGTTTTGCCGGTTTTTTCGTATCCGAGTTTTGTGTATATATGCATGTTTTCATCGCTCTTTTCGCCGCATTCAAGAATAAACGCGGGCGCGTCGGGATACAGCGATTCCAATGCCAACGTCATTTTTTGTCCGATGCCGCAACCTTGCCGATCCGGCGCCACGGATAACCGGCAAAAATGCACCGCACGGTCCGGCAGCCGCATTGCGCGAAGCGAGGCGACGACATGGCCGTCGATTTCACCGACAACAAGCGTTATTCCGTGCTTGACCTCGTCCGCGATCGATTCCGGCGTTTCAAAAAGCGGGGGAAGGCCGGCGCCGTACAGCGGCGCCTCCTTCAACCCGTACGCCGCCTTTTGAATCGCCAGCACCGCTTCATAATCATCCGGCACGCCGGTACGGATCGTCAGGTTGGGTGATTGTTTGTCCACGCGTACCGCTCCCACATAGATTACAAGGCGCCTTGCAACGCCGCTGTCGATTGTATGGATGCGATGTTTTGCGCGACCGCTCGTAAAAACTTCGCGCCCGGCGCACCATCCACCGCCTGATGATCGATTGTCAAGGACAACCCGATTATGGGCGTAAAGACAAATCCGTCGCCCGCCGGAGCCGGGGTGTTGCGAATCGCGCATACGCCCAGAATAGCCGCCTGCGGCGTATTCAGAATCGGGGTAAACGACTCGACGCCCATACCTCCCAGATTCGAAATCGTGAACGTTCCGCCTTGCAACGCATCCGGGTTGATTGTTCCTTCCCTGCATTCTTCCGCCAGTCCCGCGATGCATCGAGACAATTCGGCCAGGCCCATGCGATGGGCGTTTTCCACCACCGGCGCCATCAAGCCGCGCGGCGTGTCGATGGCGACCGCGAGATTGACCCGGCGGAGACGGGTGATTGTCCCGCGTGCGGTATCGACAAGGGCGTTGACTTCGGGAAACGCCGGAAGCGTCCGCGCCACGATCCAGCATATCAAATCATTGATGGATATTTTCGGCAAGCCGGCCGCCGCCGCGTTTTCCTTGTACCATTTTCGCAGCGCCAACAGGCCGCCGGCGTCGGCGGAACTGTTCAGCGTCAACTGCGCGTGCCGCATGAGCGATTGATGCATGCGCTCGCCGATCAGTTTGCGAATGCCGGTGTACGGGATGATCTCCGCGTCGTTCTCTTGCGATTGCGGCAGGCCGGGAGAAGGGCGGTGCGCGACCAAATCGCGCGAACGGCATAATCCGCCAATACCCGAACCGACGCCGGCGACGAGTCCTGTCGATAGCATCATATCGCGTGCGAGAGGGCTTGTTTTGACGACGGTTCCGGCATCCAGCGCGGACTGGATATCGCGGCTGGTGATTCTTCCGTGAATGCCGCTCCCGGCGAGAGATGCAATATCAATGCCGTTTTTTTCCGCCATGCGTCTGGCTCGAGGCGAGACGGAGGGATGTTCGCTTGCGGCTTCTCTTGGCTGTATGGCGGCAACGGCGGCTGGCGATAGTATCGGCGCAGCCGTCTCGGGATTGGCGGGCGTTGTATCCTCGATTGCTTCGCCAGGTCGGCCTATGACCGCAATGTTCGCCAGAACGGGCGCCAAATCGCCGGCGTTTACCAATAATTTGAGTACCGTGCCGTCAGTCGTGGATTCGACGTCGAACGACGCTTTGTCCGTTTCGATGGAGCAGAGAATATCGCCGGTTGCAATGGTGTCGCCTTCCTTGACGTTCCATTCGACTACCAAGCACTCTTTCACCGTATTGCCATGTTTGGGCATTTGTATGAAAACCGACATTCCGTTCTCCTGGTACGCAGTCGTTTCCGTCACCATAAACGGATAAAATGTCTTCCGCAATGGTATTTTGCCGGGAATCGGCATTTTTTTGTTGTGTCGCCTCTTGGTATTCACGATTATGAAGATATATTTCGATGTTTACACCATTATTGCGGCGGAGAGAAATTATGAAATATGTCGTTCTTATCCCTGATGGCGGCGCAGACGATTCAATAGCGGAATACGGCGGCAAGACCGCGTTTGAAATCGCGGCGACGCCGACATTCGACGTTATGGCGCGCGAAGGCAAACTCGGTTTGGCGCAAACGGTTCCAGAAGGGATGCACCCGGGATCGGATGTGGCGAACTTGTCTCTTTTGGGATACGACCCGGCAAAAGGATATACCGGGCGGGCCGCGCTTGAGGCCGCGTCTATGGGGGTCGCGGTTCCGGATGGCGACGCCGTGTTCAGAGCCAATCTGGTCACCATTGCCAACAATACCATTATGGAAGATTATTCGGCGGGCCATATTTCCACCGAGGAAGCGACTGAACTGATTTCGCAGTTGAATAAGGACTTGAACATCGACGGCGTCTCTCTTGTGCCCGGCATTGGCTATCGGCATTTGTGCCTTATGGAAAGCGCCGGCGGCAGCGTACCGCAGTGTACGCCGCCACATGACATCATGGGGCAGGACATAACCGAATATTTGCCCCAAGGTCAGTATTCCTCATGGGTTCTTGAAGTCGAGCGCACCAGCGCCGAACTTTTGCCGACATACGAAGTGAACAAAAAACGTATTGCGGACGGCAAAAAACCGGCGAACCGCCTTTGGCTGTGGGGCGGCGCGACGGAAATGCATCTGGAAAACTTTCTTGAACGGTACAAACTCGAATCGGCGGGGTTGATCAGCGCGGTTGATTTGATGTGGGGCATAGGAACGTTGGCCGGGATGGAGATAATCAAAGTCGCGGGCGCGACGGGCTATTACGATACCGATTATGCCGCCAAGGGCAGGGCGGCGCTCGACTATATTTACGAGCACGATTTTATAGCGATTCACGTGGAAGCTCCGGATGAAGCGGGGCATAACGGAGACATCAGGGCGAAAGCGAAAGCGCTTGAGGATATTGATCGCCATATATTGTCCCCGTTATATGCGATGGCGAAGTATTATGGAGACTGGCGTATTTTGCTGTCGCCGGATCATCCAACTCCGGTGGCGAGCCGCAGTCACAACTCGAATCCCGTTCCGTATGTTTTGTGGGGTCCGGGGTATGAGTCGAATGGGGCGAAGGCGTTTAACGAAAAAGAAGCAGAACGTGTTGGCGGTGCGGTTATGGCGGCCTCGGGTCTGTTGGGTTCGATGATTGCTCCGAACTGACAAAAAAAATAAAAAGGTATTGCAAAAGAAACTGAAATCTCTATACTTCTAAATCGCAAAAGACAGTGCATGCACCGGTAGCTCAATTGGATAGAGCGCTAGACTACGGATCTGGAGGTTAGGGGT
>DAIPJX010000201.1:0-4573 GCA_036770065.1 Planctomycetota bacterium | reverse complement strand
TAAGGCTGTCGTCGATCATGCTGCGCATGTCGTCTTTGGTCAGCAGTTCGATTTTCTGGATTTCGTGCGAGGTCCGGAAACCGTCGTAGAAGCACAGGAACGGAATGCGCGAGTGCAGCGTGGCGGCCTGCGAGATAAGGGCCATGTCGTGCGCTTCCTGCACGTTGACGCCGGCGAGCATCGCCCAGCCGGTCTGACGGCAGGCCATGACGTCGGAGTGGTCGCCAAAAATGGAAAGGGCGTGCGCGGCGACGGTACGGGCGGTGACATAGAATGTCGTCGGGGTCAGTTCGCCTGCGATCTTGTACATGTTCGGGATCATCAGGAGAAGGCCCTGGGAGGCGGTGAAGGTGGAGGTCATGGCGCCGGTTGCGAGCGCGCCGTGAACCGCGCCGGAAGCGCCGCCTTCGGACTGGAGTTCGGAGACCAGCGGGACGGTGCCCCAAATGTTTGTCTCACCTTGCGAAGACTTGTAGTCGCAAATTTCGCCGAGGTTGGACGAAGGGGTAATTGGATAGATGGCGCATACCTCGTTTACCGCATGGGCCACTTCGGCAGCGGCCTGGTTGCCGTCAAACGGCGCTTTCTTGCGTGCCATTGTTGGTTCCTTTCATCGAACGGTAGAGAGCACAAGCAAAGAATTGGGTTCTTATGTACCTGTCGTTGTTTGAATTGCCACGAAAAATATACGCGCTGGGACAACGCTCTCCCTGCGCGACAATACCCCTAAACAATAAGAACTTATGATAATCCTGACAGCCCCCCCGTCAAGGAAAAACCATTTTCTCCATAACTCTCTCCATATCGGCTTCCGGAGGGCAGGTAACGGCAACGGGAACGCCTTTCCAGGCGAACCCCAATTTCCATGAATGAAGCGCCTGGCGTTTCAGTTCGAACATTCTTTTTGCCTGTCTGTTTCCAGCCCGGTCGCCGTATTGATCGTCGCCGAGGATGGGGTAGCCGAATGCGGCGGCGTGGACGCGGATTTGATGAGTGCGCCCTTGGCGGGGGTGAAAAGCAATGAGGCTGCATTGCAAACCGCCTCCCAGACAATCCGAAACGCCTTGGACTTCATAAGCGGTGGATGCGGTCAATCCGCCTTTTTTGACGACGCGGACGGGCCGGCGCCCGCCGTCCCATTCGGACAGGTTGCGATTGATTGTGCCGGTGCGATTCCTGGGCGCGCCGAGGCAAAGGGCAAGGTAGGTTTTTTCAACCAATCGTTGGCGGAACAGGTTGGCGAGAAGCGTTTCGTTGTCCTTGCCTTTGGCGACAAGCTGCGCGCCGGACGTATCGCGGTCCAGCCGGTGGGCCGCGTAAAGGCGGTCGTCTCCCAGCATGGCGCGGAGCATCGCGACAAGCTCCGGCCCGCCATTTTGCGAAATTGTTTCCATGCCCGGAGGTTTGGCGGCTATGATGAAATCCGGCGTATCGAGCAAAATCGCCGGTTGCTGATCCCGTGTGAACAATTTCTTGAAATTTCTCCCGACATGACATATGGTATAAAAAGCGGCATAGGCATTGAACCAGTCTTGTGGAGTTGTGTCAAGGCGGGTTTGCCTGTTTTCGTTCTCGGCGGTTTTTGCTTCGGGTAAGGGACTCTATCATGAGCAAACATGTGCGCGGCATTAATGGACCGTTTCCCGTCTTGCAGGTCGCTCTTGATTTTATCGAACTTGAACGCGCCCTCAGACTGGCGAGCGAAGCGGTGGCGGGCGGCGCCGACTGGCTCGAGGCGGGAACGCCCCTGATCAAATCGGAAGGGTTTGAATCGGTGCGCCGCCTTCGCGCCGCATTTCCCAACCATGTCATTGTCGCGGATTTGAAAACCATGGACGCGGGCCGCATTGAATTCGAGTCCGCCGCCAACGCGGGCGCGAACATCGCCGTTGTTCTTGCCGCCGCCGCCGACGCGACGATTGCCCAATGCGTTGAAGTCGGCCATAAATACGGATTGAAAACCTACTGCGACACCATAGGCATTGCGACCGAAACGCTGGACGCCCGCATTGACGCCATTACCCGCCTCGGCGTCGATATTGTCGGCGTTCATATGCCGATTGACGAACAAATGCTCGGCAACGATCCGCTGGAACGATTGAAAATCGCCCGCTCCGCGACAAATCTGCCGCTTGCCGTCGCCGGCGGAGTCACTTCGGAGACAGCGCCCGAATTGCTTGCGGCCGGAGCGTCGATTGTCATCGTCGGCGGCGCGCTGCACAAAGCGTCCGATGCCCGGAAAGCCGCGATGGCGATCAGGCAGGCGATGGACTCCGGCACAGCGCTTCCGTCCGTTTTGGGACACCATACCGCGCAGTTGAATATCGCCGATACCCTGCTGCAAACGTCAACCTCCAATCTGTCGGACGCAATGCATCACAAACCGTGCATCTACGGATTGATCAACCGCACTCCCGGCCTCAGAATGGCGGGACAGGCGGTGACGGTCCGCTCGGCTCCGGGCGACTGGAACAAGGTGGTCCAGGCAATTGATGTGGCGAACCCCGGCGATGTTTTGGTGGCGGACTGCGGCGGCGTGCCGCCGGCGGTGTTTGGAGAACTTGCGGCGCAGTCGGCCAAGGGACGCAATTTGGCGGGCGTCGTCATTCACGGCGGCATTCGCGACTCCGATGTTGCAACACGGCTTGGACTGCCCATTTTCTCGGCCTGCGTATGCTCGAATGCGGGGGAACCAAAGGGTTTTGGCGAAATCGGTACAGAAATTATTATAAACGGCCATGAGATCCGCCCCGGCGACTGGATATTTGCCGACGATGACGGGGTTATGGTCCTTCCGAAAGAACAGGCTGTCGAGTATGCGAACCGGGCTCTGGATGTGGCCGAAGCGGAACAACGACTTGCCGCCGAAATTCACGCCGGGAAAACTCTTTCGGAAGTGGTCAATTTGAAAAAATGGGAGAAGCGCTAAGGCCATGTATATCTGCCAAATTTGCAAAAAAAAACCGGCCACCATTCACCTCACCGACATTCACAATAATGTCAAGAAAGAGGTGCATATTTGCGAAACATGCGCCAGCGAAAAGGGATTCAACCTGCAAGGCGCATCCAACCTGCCGCAACTATTGGGTCTGGCCGCGAAAAAAATCATCCCGTCGCAACAACACCAGCAAACGACGGTTGTCAAAGGGAAAGCGCCCGAAAACGACGTCGCCTGCTCTCATTGCGGCATAACCTGGTCGCAGTTCAGCGAACGCGGGCGACTTGGCTGTCCCCATGACTATGAAGATCTGGACGTGCGGCTGCGCCCGCTGATTGCCGGCCAGATTGCGCCGCATATGCAAAACAGCAATGTTTTCCATGTCGGCAAAACGCCCGGCGCCTGTCACGAGCCGGACACCACGGGCAAGGCCATCCGGGCACTGGAAAAACGTCTTCGCCAGGCGGTGGCGGAAGAAAACTACGAGGCGGCGGCCGGCTTCAAGGCGGAATTGGATAAACTCAGGCGGGAACAGGACGCACAGGCGAACATCGGATAACTAGACAGAAAGCCTCCCTTTCATATGGAAACACAGAGACGGATTTTTGAACAGGACGACAACTGGATGGACGGCAAAGGTCCGCATTCGGGCATCGCGGTGACGACGCGGGTCCGGTTGGCGCGCAACCTTGCCGGATACAGGTTCCCCACGCATCCGGATCAATCGGAGCGGCAGGACGTTCTCGACGCGGTGAAACGGGCGATGCATTCGCTTCCCGACGGCAGGGAATACGTCTGGCAGCAACTGGACGACACAATGTCGCTGGACGGACGACTTCTGATGGAGCGCCATTTAATCAGCCGCGAACTGGCGGACGGAGCGGGTCCGCGCGCCGTGGCGTTCAATCCGGCGCAGTCGATTGCCGTAATGGTGAACGAGGAAGATCATCTGCGCATGCAATGCCTGCTTTCGGGACTGTCGGTTCAGGAAGCGTATGAGCGAATCAACCGCCTGGACGACCAGTTGTCCGAGCGGCTGGAATTCGCGTTCAGCCCGACGTACGGATATTTGACCTCGTGTCCGACGAATGTCGGGACGGGGTTGCGGGTCTCGGTCATGTTGCATTTGCCGGCGCTGGTTATGACGCGCCATATCGAAAAGGTGTTTCGGGCCGTATACGAAATGCGCATGGCGGTACGCGGGTTTTACGGCGAAGGAACGGAAGCGTTCGGCGAGCTGTACCAGATATCCAACCAGATTACGTGCGGTCGTACCGAAGGCGATATCATAGAAGACATGGAAGCGGTTATCGGTTCCATTATCGAATACGAGGAAAAAGCCCGGGCCGAGCTTGCGACGAGCGAGCGGAGCCAGCTGGAAGACAGAGTGTGGCGTAGCTGGGGACTGTTGCAAAACGCCCGCTTGATGTCGTCCGAGGAGGCGATGCGGCATTTGTCGTCGATTCGGCTTGGGATTGTAATGGGCGTTTTCAAAAATATCGATTTACGCGAATTGCAGCGGTTGTTTTTGTACAGCCAACCGGCGCATTTGCAGCGCATGGAGGGACGGGCGCTGGAATCGGGGGCCAGGGATGTGGCGCGCGCCGATTTTCTGCGAAAACGCCTGAACGCCGA
>DAIPJX010000200.1:0-4590 GCA_036770065.1 Planctomycetota bacterium | reverse complement strand
CCAAATACCCGGTCAGGCGATTTGTTCAGGCGCGGATATGCCTTGGCATTGCGCTGTTACAGGAGAAGGATAATGATATCCCAAAACTTGATCGGAAAAATTGCATCACGGAAAGCAACCGTTGCCGTTGTCGGCCTGGGATATGTCGGGTTGCCGTTGTCGCTTGCTTTTGAGAAGGCCGGGTTTCCCGTGCTGGGGTTCGATGTGGACGCGGCGAAGATCGATGCCGTCAATGCCGGTCGCTCCTATATCAAGCATATTTCTTCGAAAAAAATAGCTGCGTTCAAGGCGGGCGGCGGCAACGTTACCGGCGATCCCCGGCGCTTGACCGGGGCCGATGCCATTCTTATATGCGTTCCGACTCCCCTGACGCGGTATCGGGAGCCGGATCTTGGGTATGTCAGGAGTGTTTCTGAAATGCTGGCTCCGGTCATCCGGCGTGGACAATTGATCGTTTTGGAGTCCACAACCTATCCCGGCACCACCAGGGAAGTGATACTGCCCATATTGGAAAAGAGCGGTTTGCGCTGGGGTGAAGATTTTATGTTGGCGTATTCGCCGGAACGCGAGGATCCGGGAGCTATCGGTCATTCGACGAATGATATTCCCAAAGTGGTCGGCGGAGTCGGCCCCGGATGCCGCGACGCCGCAGTGGCATTGTATAACGCAATAGTGCCGCATACAGTGCCTGTTTCTTCGCCGGATGCGGCGGAGGCGACAAAGTTGTTGGAGAATATTTTCCGATCGGTCAATATCGCCCTGGTGAATGAGTTGAAAGTGATCTTTGAGCGCATGGGGATTGACGTTTGGGAAGTTATTGAAGCGGCGAAATCGAAACCGTTCGGTTTTATGCCGTTTTACCCCGGTCCCGGTCTCGGCGGCCATTGCATTCCCGTCGATCCGTTTTACCTGACCTGGAAGGCGAGGGAATATGGTTCGTCCACCCGTTTCATCGAGTTGGCGGGTGAGATCAATGTATTTATGCACCAGTATGTGCTTGAACGTGTCGCGGGAGCATTGAACGACGTCGGGAAAAGCGTTAAAGGGAGCCGCTTGCTCTTGCTCGGCATGGCATACAAGAAAGACGTAGACGACACGCGCGAAAGCCCCAGCTTCAAGTTGTTGGAGATGCTTGAAACGGCGGGGGCGGTGATGGAGTATCACGACCCCTTTGTTTCGGAAATCGAGGGCGGGCATGACGGGAAGAAACGCGCGTCCGTTCCGTTGACGAAGGAGCGTATTCGCACATTTGACGCGATCATTATCGCAACGGATCACACAGAGGTTGATTATGGCCTTCTTGGCAGGACGGCAAGTTTGATCATCGATACGCGAAATGTTATGGCCGGCGTATCGAATGTCACGGCGACGGTTGTCAAAGCATAATCGCATTGCATGTGGCTCAGATACGCCATCGGGCTTGTATGCAGGCTTGATTTTATCGATTAAACTTTCTGATATGACCAAGAATTTTCGATAAAACCATAATCTTTCTTGACTACGCTGGAATATGAGGTAGTTTGTTAATAGATCTTGTCTGTTTGTATACAATGTACTTTCCTGGAAAAATCCTTGGACGAATCTTTATGCCTGAAAACCAGATCCCTGGGGTGCTTCACAAGAGTCTTGTGCAAACCGTTGTAGAAACAATAGAAGCGCGAATTATTAGCGGCGTTCTCCAACCCGGTGAACGATTGATTGAACAATCGATGTGCGATACATTGGGGGTCAGTCGGGCGCCGCTCAGGGAAGCCTTCCGGGTTTTGGAAAACCAGGGTTTTCTGGAAAACCGACGGAGAAAAGGTGTCTATGTCTCGCAATTGACGCATAAGGAAGCGATTGATATTTACCAGATACGCGCCAATCTTGAAAGTCTCGCCACGAGTTTGGCGGTCAAGGCGAACGGCAGGGAGCTGGCAAATGAACTGGGCGCTATCCATGCTGTTATGAAAGACGCTGTCGAGCGCGGGGATAATGAATGCTATATTGCCAATAATTTGAAGTTTCACGAAATTCTGGTTTCGAATTGCGGCAACGCCCGGCTTATCGATATGTTGCGCGCATTCAACAAGCATACGGCGCGGTACAGGGTCAAGATCCTGACAATGCCGGGGAAATATGAAGAATCCATCAAGCGCCATGAAGAATTGATCGAAGCGATCGCCAATGGCGATGCCGATGCGGCGGAACGCATTCGGAAGGCGGCGGTATTGAGCAATATTCCCCGGATAGACGCTACCTTCGACGACGAACAAGAATAGCGAACGATCTCCATACGAACCGAAAAAACACGTTTGCCACCCATTCACATATGCTGATTCGGTGGACGGATGAATTGTGGGTACACTATGGCGTTTTAAATCAATAGGCATTCGGAGGAAAACCGTACCATGAAAATCGATATGGACAAGTGCGTTGGCTGCAAGTCCTGTATTCCCTTCTGTCCCGTTTCCGCCATTGTCATGGATGGGAAAAAAGCGGCCATTGATCACGATGAATGCGTGGAGTGCGGGGTATGCCTCAGAGCCGAAGTCTGTCCGACCAAAGCAATTTATATGCCGAAAGAAGCGTATGAGTATCCCCGGGCCATCCGTATGCAATTTAGCGATCCCGGCTGTCAGCACCCTAATTTCCAGTCATGGGGCAGGGGAACGGAAGAGGCGAAAACAAATGATGTTACCGGAAAATTCGGCTACGGCGAATACGGCGTTCTGCTTGAGTTCGGCCGTCCCGGTACCGGCACCAGGCTGACCGAGATTGAAAAGATCACAAAAATGGTCGTTGAACTCGGGTACTATGTTTTAAAAGATAATCCGATGTACGGCCTGCTGGACGAAAGCCTGACCGGCGCGTTCAAGCCCGAATATGTGAACGAAAAAATCCTCTCCGGCATTCTTGAGTTCCGTTTCAACGAGGATGAGCTTGAAACATTCCTGGCAAAAATCCTGCCGTGCCTGGATGAGTTGGATACGGTTGTTTCGGTTGGGCTGGTCTCGCGCTTTGCCCCCGATGCCACCATTCCGGTTATCGAAAAACTTAAGGCCAGGGGAATTACCGTCCGGCCCAATGCGAAAATCAATGTCGGCCTTGGCCGGCCATTGGTGAACAGGTAAGGGTATTTTTCAATAAGCCCGGATGTGCGGCATCATGCCGTCCGTCCGTTTTTCCAGGAGGCATCCATGAGCCATTCATTGCACCGCAGCGGTTCCGCCGAAAGCTTGAAAAATGATTTCTGCATCTACGCCCGCGCCGCCAAGGGCGTCAACCGGGGCGAAGGCGTCGGCGACAAACTGCGTACAATTCTTGAAATTTACACATCGGAAAACGTCGTCAATTTCGGTTCAAGCCATGCCGGACGTTCTTTTTCAAATGGCTTGCAACTGGATGAATACGCCAAGTCCCTCGATCACTCCTATGGCATCATAGCCACGTTTGACGATCGCGAAGCGGTCAAGGGTGTTCTGCAAAAAGCCAAGGAAGCCAACACGGGCATTTCCATGGTGGTCAGCGGATTGATTGACGAAGTTGTGAAAATTTGCCATGAAATAGATCTGACGCCGCACACGGCCACCCTGTCCCTTGGCATTTATGGCAAAAAAGAAAAACTGCCCGAACCGGAAGTGCTGGACATGGTCACCATGTGCGGCCATTCACTCGTTGCGCAAAACCTGATTCGCGACGTGATGAAAAAAGTGCGCGAAGGCAAGCTTACCCCGGATGAAGCGGCTCTGATTGCCGCCAAGCCTTGCACCTGCGGCATTTTCAATACCAAGCGTTGCGCCGCCGTGTTCCGGGATATGTTCACCATGGCCAAGGGGGCGGGCAAATGAGCGATGTTATGCTGCTCACTCCGGCAAAAATCGGACCGGTGGAATTGAAAAACCGCATTATCGTGTCGTCGATGTGCCTGTATTTTTCCGGCAAAAACGGCGAAGTCACCGATCGGCAAATCGCTTTTTTCGAAAACAGGGCGAAAGCGGGGACCGGCGCGTTCATTATTCCCGCCAACCCGCACGGCGCGAACAAAAACGCGCGCGGATCGCTTCAGGACGACAGCCGGATTCCCGAATGGAAACCGCTCATTGACGCGCTGCACGCGCAGGGCGCGAAAGCGTTTTGCCAAATCCATCCGTCGGGGATTCAATTTGGCCGTAAAGACTACGGCGCGTCGCCGTTTGAACTGTCGACCGACGATATGAAGATGCTGATCGAATCCTATGCCCAAGGCGCGCTCCGCGCCAAAAAGGCCGGGTTCGACGGGGTTGAGATTCATGGCGCCCACGGGCACGAAGTCGCCGTTCTCCTGTCCGAACTTTTGAATACCCGTACCGATCAATACGGCGGCAGTCTCGAAAATTGCGCCCGAACCGTGACCGAAATGATCACCCGCATGAAAGAACTGTGCGGAAAGGATTTTCCGGTGATTCTCCGCATCAGCGCGGAAGAGCGCATCCCCGGCGGTCGCGAAATCGGCAGGTCGATTGAACTGTGCCGCCTGGCGCAACATGCCGGCGCCGACGCCATCCACGTCACCGCCGGCATGCGCGACTCGGATCTCAACTTCAACGATCACACCGCCTGGATGCCAGT
>DAIPJX010000199.1:0-4593 GCA_036770065.1 Planctomycetota bacterium | reverse complement strand
TATGCAAATCCTTATTGATGATTTCAACCCCGACCGGCGCTGTAAAGTCACCGGCGAGAACCGGCCCGGCGCCCGTCTTTTCGATTTTTAATGTTTCGACCGAATCGCCTTCGTACGAAACCAGCATTTCTTTCACATTCAAGGCAATATCGATAACGTCTTCGACAATGCCGGGAATTGCGGCAAACTCATGCAATGCGCCATCCAGGCGAAGCGATACCGGCGCAACACCCTCAAGCGAACTGAGCAGAACACGACGAAGCGAATTGCCAATCGTCACACCGAACCCACGCTCAAACGGTTCGATGGTGAATCGACCATACGTATCGGTTGCGCTTTCGGTGTCCATTACCACGCGCGTCGGAAGTTCGAAGCTCTTCCAGCGTATGCGCATATTTTCTCCTTTAATCCGGTGCCGGGCTTCATGGCCTCTTTGGCCTCATACGCTACGCGACACGGAACGAGTTCCAATTAATAATTAATAATTAATAATACTGGGAAATTATACATTCATGACTCGCTCGCTTACGCTCGCTTATACAACCACCCAATGAGCGAACGGTAGTGAGCGGATACTTAATGTAATTTTTCCTCCATTGTTCATTGTTCATTATTAATTGTTAATTATCAGTTCTAGACTCTGCGGCGCTTGCGCGGACGGCAGCCGTTGTGCGGCAGCGGCGTAACGTCCTCAATCGCCTTGATGGCGATTCCGGCGGCCTGCAAGCCGCGGATAGCGCTTTCGCGTCCGCCGCCCGGTCCCTTCACCAAGACTTCCATTTCCCGCACGCCCATTTTCATCGCTTTTTCAGCAGCGGCTTCGGCTGTTTTTTGCGCAGCGAACGGGGTGGATTTGCGGCTGTTCTGGAATCCGGCGGTGCCGGCGGATGCCCAGACCAGAGCATTACCGTAAATATCGGTAATTGTGATAAGGGTGTTGTTGAACGTAGCCTTGACGTGCGCAACGCCCTTGGCCACCGATTTCTTGACTTTCTTTTTGCGATACCGTTTCGCCATTCTGCTCTCCAGATACTGCGAGGGGATTATACACAATGCATAATGACAACCAATGGCTCCCACTATTCATTATGAGATATTTGATGCCGATTAGCGCATCGCCTTGACGGATTTCTTGACCGCGACCGTCTTCTTCTTGCCCTTGCGGGTACGGGCGTTGGTGCGGGTGCGCTGACCGCGAACCGGCAAACCACGACCGTGACGGATGCCGCGATAGCAACCAATCTTTTTAAGACGCGCCAAATTCTGCGCAACCTGACGGCGAAGCTGACCTTCAACCACAAACGACTTGTCCAACAAGGTTGTGATACGGCCCAGTTCATCATCGGTCAAATTTTTGGCCCGGGTGCCGGGCTTTATCCCGACCTCTTCCATAATCTTTTGGGCAACGGCAGGGCCGACGCCATAGAGATAGGTAAGGGCAACTTCAACAACTTTGTCGTTCGGAATATCAACACCAAGAATTCTCGGCACCGTACGCCTCCTGAAATTGAGCGAAAACCAAGGGCAAACCGGCCCTCGAATAGAGATAAAATACCTAACCCTGACGCGCCTTGTGACGCGGGTTAACCTTGCAAATGACCCGAATCACGCCTTTGCGGCGGATCATTTTGCAGTGTTCGCAACGTTTGCGAATGGAAGGCGTAACTTTCATTGTAACACTCCTCTGGGCAGTTCAGCAGTACCGCCTCTCGGCGGATTCAATTTCGAAAAACTAGCCGCGATAGGTAATGCGGCCGCGTTTCAGGTCATACGGCGACAGTTCAATCGTAACCTTGTCGCCGGGAAGAATGCGGATAAAATTTTGCCGCATTTTTCCGCTGATATGGGCAAGCACAATATGACCGGAATCCAGTTCAACCCGGAACTGGGCATTAGGCAATGCCTCGCGTACCGTTGCCTGAACGCTGATGGATTCCTCTTTCGCCATTTGCCCTGTCCTTACTGTATCCGCATTATGCACTACGTGCTATAATTCAGTCAAAATCATCGGTCCGTTTTCAGTCACCGCGACCGTGTGTTCAAAGTGCGCGGACAAAGAACGATCCTTGGTGTACACCGTCCACCCGTCCCGCCTGTCAACCAGCACATCCGAACCGCCCATATTAACCATCGGTTCAATTGCCAGAACCATACCGGGCTTTAACACCAAATCCGGTGTCGAACCATCCAATCGCTCGCGCGGAGAACAAACATAATTGGGAATTTGCGGCGCCTCGTGCATCTTCCGCCCTATTCCATGGCCGACAAATTGCTTGACCACGGAAAACCCGTTCGATTCCACTTCCTTTTGGACAGCAGCGGAAACGTCGCGAAGCAATTTTCCCGGTTTCACTTGCTCAATAGCTTTTGCAAGCGAACTCTCGGTCACATCAAGAAGTTTTTTCGCTTTCTTGCTGATTGCCCCGACAGCATATGTCCGGGCTGCATCGCCGCACCAGCCGTCAAGCTCAACCCCGACATCAATGGCAATAATATCGCCATCCCGCAACTCCCTTTCGTTCGGGATGCCGTGAACCACCTGTTCGTTTATCGACGCGCAAATCGAAGCGGGAAACGCCGGATATGCGGGGCTATGCGCCGGATAATTCTTAAACAGCGGAATGCCGCCCGCCTGTATTATCAATTCTTCGACCGCGATGTCAAGCTCTTTAGTTGTAACGCCTGGCGTCGCCATTTGCCCAATCTTCGCCAGCACTTGAGCAACAATCCTTCCGGCTTCGCGCATTTTCGCAATTTCAGCCGGCGATTTAAGGAGTACCTTCTCCGCCATAGCGCATGTCCCAAACTAGCGACGGCCCTTAATTCTACCGCCGGCAATACCAAAGCCTTCGTAATTCCGCATCAGCAAGTAGCTTTCGACCTTCTGAACAACGTCGAGGGCAACACCCACAACAATCAGAAGCCCCGTGCCGCCCAAGAGTCCGGAAATGTCATATCCGACATTCATCGTCTGGCTGATAAACTGGGGCACAACCGCAATAATCGCCAGGAACGATCCGCCAGCCAAGGCAATTCGGTTCATAATCTTACCCAAATGCTCGGCAGTGCGTTTGCCTGGACGAATACCGGGGATATACATGCCGCCCGATTTCAAGTTATCCGCCATCTCGTTCGGATTGAACTGAATAGCTGTATAAAAATAGCAGAAGAACAAAATCAGCAAAATATAGCAGATCGTGTACCAGAACGAACCGGGACTAAGGAACACGCCCCAACTGCCCATCAGCATACCCGCGACTCCGGCGATAACCTGCATAATCGCCTGGCCGAAGATAATCGGGATAACGTTGGCCTGATTCACCTTGAGCGGCAGGAACTGGCGCTGGCCGCCATACGTTTTGCGTCCGCGCACCGCCTTGGCCTGCATGATAGGCACGCGGCGGGTGCCGAGCGTAATCATTACAACAGCCAATGTCATGGCAACAAACAAAATCAACAACACAACAACTTCGCCCAACGTAACAGACGAGCCGGAACTGGCCGGGTTGACGCCGGAAATCAAATGCCCGATTGCCTGGGGAATGCGGGATAAAATACCGGACATGATAATGAGCGAAATGCCGTTGCCAATGCCGAATTCGTCGATCTGCTCACCCAGCCACATAAGGAACATGGTGCCGACAGTCAGCGATATGACGACGTAGACGAAAAATTCCCATGACCGCACACCTTCGGCAATGAAGGATGTATCGCTCATGGCGGAAGCGCCAATCATGCCGGAAGCCAACATCGACGCCTGGATGATACACAGGAGAACGGCAGAGGCACGGACATATTGATTTATTTTCTTCCTGCCGGTCGCGCCTTCATGAGCCAGGCGGGACAAAGCGGGAACAATTGCGGTCAACAACTGGAAAATAATCGACGCGGTAATATACGGCATAATGCCAAGACCGAAAACCGCCATGGATGACAGCGCACCGCCGGTGAACATGTCCGCCATGCTGAGGACGGCACCAACCGTGCCCTGGGCGCTCGCGACATAATCGGTAATCGCTTTGACATTGACACCCGGGGTCGGAATAAAAGAACCGAGCCGGAAGACAACCAACAGCAGAAAGGTAATGCCAAGCTTGATACGCAGTTCCTTGACATTGAGGATCTTCGAAATAATATCGAACATGAGCCGCCCAATTCTGGACAATGTTCAGTACAGCAGTATGCCCTGCCACACTGAAAATTGTTAGTCTTCTTTGACCTTGCCTGCTTTTTCAGCCAACAATTCCACAGTACCCCCCGCCTTTTCGATCTTTTCCCTGGCGGTTTTGGAAATGGCGTTCGCCTTGACGGTGAGTTTCTTCGTCAATTCGCCGGAACCGAGAATCTTGACCAGTTCGCCGCGACGGATGCCGAATCCCTTTTCGCGCAGCGTCTTGAACTCAACCGTTTCGCCATTCTCGTAGTTGTTTTCGAGAAAGTCGAGATTGACGGGCAAATACACTTTTGCGTAATTGGCGTTGTTGAAACCAACCTTGGGCAGCAGTTCTTTCAACTGGGTCTGGCCGCCGACATAGCCGCGCAAATAATTCGCGCCCGTCCTGGAACCGAGACCTTTTTGACCGCGACCGGCTG
>DAIPJX010000015.1:0-17112 GCA_036770065.1 Planctomycetota bacterium | reverse complement strand
AGCTAACCAGTACTAATTGGCCGTTCGGCTTGATCGCAACACTCGCGCTCTCCATCACCGATGGGAGTGTGGGTTGTTCGCCATCTCAAAATGGCACTGAGTTGAGGCATCAATTCTTTGCCAAGCGCTTATGCGTCACAAACAAACGCCTGCTATTCATCTTATATTCACGCCGCTTGTGCTGGTTTTACACAAGGCTGGCAGGATTTTTCCTGGTGGCTTTAGCGGAGGGGTCACGCCTGTTCCCATTCCGAACACAGTAGCTAAGCCCTCCAGCGCCGATGGTACTGGCAACGGGAGAGTAGGTCGCCGCCGGGGTCTAATTCGGGTTCTCGTCTTTATGACGAGAACCCTTTTTTTGTTTCTTGCAAAGGGATGTGGATATTTATTGACATTGTATATAAATATAAGCTATATTGTATATGGTGGTAGTAAAAAGGAGTATAGATATGGGACAGACCAATATTAATATCCGCATGGATGAGGACTTAAAGCGCGACTTTGATGCTTTGTGCAGCAATTTAGGTTTGACTATGACGGCAGCGTTCAATGTATTTGCGAAAACGGTTGTTCGTCAACAGCGGATACCATTTGAGATTACGATGAATATGCCGAATGCTGAAACACAACAAGCAATTGACGAAGTTCAGTCAATGAAGAACAATCCGGCATCTGGCAAGGCATATACCGATGTTGACCAGATGATGACAGAGATACTTGGCTAATGTATACGGTGAAGCCGACGACCCAGTTTCAAAAAGACGTCAAACTGGTGACGAAGCGCGGCTACCGGATTGACCGTTTGACAGAGGTTATTAAAAAAATTGCCGGTAGAGAAGTATAGGAT
Organism: Planctomycetota bacterium; assembly: GCA_036770065.1. Lineage (GTDB taxonomy): Bacteria > Planctomycetota > SZUA-567 > SZUA-567 > SZUA-567 > JAJBSZ01. The sequence goes on along the minus strand of DAIPJX010000015.1, from coordinate 16,265 downwards.
GAAAAATACAAGGACCATTCGCTCCGAGGGAATTATAAAAGATGCCGTGAATGTCATATTGCGCCTGATTGGCTGTTGATTTATGAGATTATGGAGGACGACTCTATAATTTATCTTATCAGGACTGGTACGCACAGTGATTTGTTTTTGTAACGGGCAATGAATTCGGGTTCTCGTCTTTATGACGAGAACCCTTTTTTTGTTGTGCGACCGCCAGGGCGCACTCACTTGGAGGTGCAAGTCCTCTTCGGGGACGGAAGGAAAGCACTGTGGCTTCCCTCCCTCCTACCCGATTCCTGTTTTCTTCCCATATTCGGGGAATATATTTGAGATGATGTGAGGGAGATTATTTTTTCCCGGCGTCAGCAATGATCTCTTCCGCACGGGATGTCATGTTCGGATATAGATCCATTGGCACGGCCGGCGCTCCGAGAGTGACGGCAACCATGTAGCGAGCGCATTTTTTGTTGCTGGTGTCGCAGTAGGTTTTGCGGTACACTGCGCCCAGCCCTTTGTCAATGGGCATTTTTTCATTATAAAATGGACAGGTGGGCAACTTTTCACAAGCCATTGCGGTTTTCTCCTTGCGGTTGCGAATCGGGTTGAAAATACACACTACGGACAACTCAGTATACAGGGAAGCCAACGGCAAATGTGGAGGCTTCGGTTCGGGAATCCGGCAGGCGGTCGAAATCCACGTGGAAACCACTCAGTAACTGTCGCAATTGTCTGGTTTGTCCCGTCAGGCGGCTGGCGGTTTTCAGCATCTCGTCGAGCTGCTCCATGTTTTTCCGCGCCGCCTGGTCAGTCTCATGGATGGCTGCTGTGAGATGGCTTATGCCGCCTGATTGGTCACTGCTGGCGTCGACGATCTTCGCCAGCAGGTCTTCGCTTTCCTGGATGTATGTTTGCATTTCGGCGAATATCGCGTTAATCCTGCCGGCGACAGCCGCGGCAAGTTCCACCTGCCGGATTGTTTCCTGCATGATGGTCGACGTTTCCTGCGCCGCCCGGCTGCTCCTGCCTGCGAGATTGTGCACTTCCTCGGCCACTATGGTGAATCCCTTTCCATGCCGGCCCGCCCGAGCCGCCTCCACACTGGCGTTGAGCGCCAGCAGATTGGTTTGGAAGGAGATGTCCCCGATGGACTTGGCTATCCGCACGATTTGATTGCCGCAGGACTGCATGTTCAGCATCACCACGCCCATCTCCCCAATGTCGTCGTAGCCGCGTTCGACCGATTGCCGGCCGTTATTGGCCAACTGGACCACCTGTTTGGCCAGGCCGGAATTATTGTCCGCGTATATTTTGACCTGGTCGATGCTGGTTGAAATTTCCGCCATCGCCGTCTTGATGCCGTTGTTATTGGCCGATATTTTTTCGCCAGCCGCCGCGATGGCTTTGCACCCGTCCGTCACCTCTTCTGCATACGCGTTGACGCGTCCAAGAGTGTTGGCGGCGATGTCGGCCGCTTGTCGGATGGTCTGCTTCAGCATGTCGTCTTGGTCGCGCACCGCCATTGCTGCGGTAAAATCACCGGCTGTCAAATCGCGGACAATGATTGCATCTTCCCGCCGGGTAGCTATCGCGTCCCTGACCGCGCGGGCCAAGTCGCCGATTTCGTCGCCGCGCGCCAGTTGGCTCACGGAAACGACGTCCTCTGCGTCGCCGACGGCGAAGCGGCGTATGAGTCGGGCATTTGTCCGTAGCGGCCGGATGATTGCCTTGATCAGATAAAAGCAAATACCCGCCAAAAGTACGAGGCCGGCGAAGGCGCCCAATGCCAGCCAGAAAACCGCACCGTCGATACATTCCAGGAGGTTGTTTGAGATGGCGGCCGTGTTGCCGCCGGCCCTGGTTGCTTGCAGCGTTTGGATTTCGTCGTGGACGGCGCGCATCGTCCGCCAGCTTATCGCGCTTGTCAGCAGGAAGACCGAGGCGGTGAGAGCCAGCGCACCCATGAGTTTGGCCGCAAGCCCAATTCCATGGCGCGCAGGTTCCGACACTGCGTCATGGGTTTGTGTCATCGAATAGCTCCAGCGCCTATGGCGAACGCGAGAAAGATGGTACTCGCGCGATTTGTCCAGCATTCCTGAGATTCTCTAATATCCACCGAAGTGCGGGCTGTACGATAATGTCTGCGTTAATCGTAAAAACTACCCTCGAACTACCTATGATATTCATTGTCTGTACATATAGCAAGAGTATGCCTTGCCAATAGGCGGCAGACATTATCCGTGATCGGAATTACAGACCTTCGGGTGGGAGGCGGTATTTTTTGATTTTTCGAAAAATTGAATAATGGGCTTGCATGCCGGAGACAATTGAGAATTCGGGAAGTCAGTATGCGTACGTCGCCTGTTTTCCGATGGCGCTCTCGAAGAGTTGGAAGTTGGGGGTGAGGAGGGTCCCCGGCTCGTCGGCGTAGTCCGGCAAGCATTCGAAAACATCAGGACTTCCTCCGGGAATTCCTTGAATGTCGCGTACTAGCGGTCGCTCATGACCTTCTTGCGGAAAAAAACACTTCTTCCTCGCTATATCTGAATGAAAATGGATACTGTATTGGATTAAAAGCCTGTCCGGGTAGAAACCGTAATGAGCGCGCGGGGCCTACTCGGATAGGCTCTGAGGAAGGTTTTGCCGGTATACACGATAGTCGGGTATTCGCCCGGCTCTTTTTTCGTTTTGCGCAAAGGATACCGCATGGCCGATGTGAAACTCGCCAACCCGGGGCCGCTTGGTCTGATGGGGTTTGGCATGACGACGATTCTTTTGAATATCCATAACGCCGGATTTTATCCTGTTACGTCGGTGATCATGGCGATGGGACTCTGCTACGGCGGCTTGGCGCAAGTCATCGCAGGCATTCTCGAGTACCGCAAAGGGAACACATTCGGCGTAACCGCGTTCACCTCCTACGGCTTTTTCTGGATTGCACTCGTCTTCACCTGGGTGCTGCCGAAAATGGGATGGGCCGAAGCAACGCCGGCGGGATTCATGGGCTGTTTTCTCGCGTTATGGGGCGTATTTACCTTCTTCATGTTTATCGGCACGCTCAAGGCCAATCGTGGATTGCAATTTGTTTTCGCCTCTCTCACGCTTCTCTTCGCTCTTTTGGCGCTGCATAATTTTTCCGGCAACCACAGTATCGGCACACTCGCCGGATATGTCGGCCTCGTCTGCGGCGCAAGCGCCGTGTATCTTGCCATGGCGGAAGTGCTGGCGGAACAATTCGGACGAAAAATACTGCCATTCTGACGCACTCCGAACCTGGGGTGCAAATACGTATACACTCGATATGCGAGGAAAAAAATGAAAAACACCGATCTCAATCCAATGCCCATAAGCTCGCCGGAATTCGGGCAAAAGCGTATTGACGAAGTAAAGAAGGCCAGTTTTTGGATCAGTCAGATATTCATCCTTCTTGCCACAGTTCTTGGCGTGTACCTTGCGTCAAGCCAGGGGTTCAAGCAGGCGATGGCATATGGCAACCTGCAATCGGCGCGGAACAATTTTTATTTGCGCAAGTCCCTTAGAAATGAAATTGCCGACAACATCATCCTTGTTGGCGAATACATCAAGCGACTTGAAACCGGCGGCCTGCCCGCACGCAAGGAACCTTTCAGCCTTGATTTGTTTGTTTGGGAGAGCATGAAAAATTCGTCCTGCACCATGGAGACTCCGCCGGAGCTGTTGAGTGAAGCGCGGAAGTTTTATCGCGGCGTCGCCGATCTTCAGCGGAAAGTGTCGGACAACACCTACGGCGTGAAAGTAGCCACCGACAAATTGAATGAACTTGCCACCCATATGCAAGACGATGTTATACCCCGGTTCGACAGCAACATTAAAGCGCTTGAGACATATCTTGAGCAAAACGGATTCGCAATTGAATAGACCGCTATGCCGCCTTCGGTTCGGTTGTTTTTCTTGTGGTCGCGTTCCTCGTCATGGCTGCCCAAAAAGCGGTCGGAAGTTCCATGCTTGAGAAAAAGTAATGGCTGTCGCATGATGTTTGCGTTCTCATTCTCAAAGCGCATGAGAGCGGTTGGGTCGTACTTCTTATGAAACGCGGAATAAGGCGAGGGGTTATAATGAAGATTATTGCTGTCAACGGCAGTCCAAGAAAACAGAATAACACGGCGACATTACTGCAAAAAGCGCTCGATGGCGCGGCGAGTGTGGGTGTGGAGACGAAGCTGGTGCATTTGTATGACTTGACTTATACAGGGTGCGTAAGCTGTTTTGCCTGCAAGCGTCTTGGCGACGCGAGTTTTGGGCGGTGCGCGGTTCGTGACGATTTGACGCCGGTGTTGGAAGAGTTGCATACCGCCGACGCAATAGTTGTCGGGACGCCGCTGTATCTCATGGGTGAAAACGGGATGACGCGGTCATTTTTGGAGCGGTTTGTTTTCCAATATATTACGTATGCAAATCCGCCCGCGACAAAATATCCCAAGCGTATTCGTTCGGCCATGATTTATACCATGAACATTTCGGAAGATAACTTCGACGCGTATGGAGTACATGCATGCGTGCAGCATGCTCCGGCGTTTCTGGAGCGGACTCTTGGCTCTTGTGAAACATTATTGGTGAGTGACACTGCACAATTCGACGAGTATTCGAAGTATGAGAATACGCTCTTCGATCCGGCCGCCAAAATGAAACGGCGGCGAGAGCATTTTCCGAAGGATGAGGAGAATGCGTTTGCTTTGGGCGTGCGGCTTATGCGCCCGGTGGAAACGCTGTAAAAATTCCTGGTCCAGCCTTCCGCTGGACCAGGAATTTTTTACTTGGCGGCATTGGTTGTCAATGACACTGCGCATCGTGCCCATACCCTTCCAACAACCAGTCCCATGTTGTGCCCAAAGTGTCGACGGCAAACTTCAACTTTTCCCACGGCACCTGAGACAGAGCGTGATGCCAACGGTATACACTCATTTGACTGACGCCCAAAACACTCCCGACATTCGCTTGCGACATGCCGGGGAAAAGCGCAAGGAAACGCTGGTTTATCGCGTGACGATCGAACGGAACAGCACCGTCGTCCCCGCTCCGGGAACGGTGTTTCGGACTCTTTCCCTCGAGCAGCCAATCCCAGGATATCCGCTCCGCATCCACCAAATCCTTCAAACGATTCCACGGAACCTGCCGGACGCCCGCTACCCATTGGTATACTGTCGGATGCGACAAATCCAGTTTTTTTGACAATTCAAGCGGCGTTAGCCCGGAAAAACAAGAAAAATACCGCCTGTTAATGCCTTGTCTGTCAAACATACAAATTTTCTTTCCGTTTGTAGGCAAAATAGTGTTGACAAAGAGAACTGAACACGTATTATGTAGGCACAAGAGTGTTGATGTGCAATTGACACCGAATCGATACGTATATAACCGCCGCCGCACCAGAACACAGTATGCCCTGGTGCCGGATCTATACGCATGACCTCAATGGTATTATATAGCTTCTCCCTTGGCTGGCAATGCGGGGATGAAGCTGGTTCCACCTGGTTTCTCTATGACTGTTGTGTGCAGTTGAGGCTCTCCGCTTGTTGGAGAAGGGGGGCGTATTGTCGTTGTGCGGTTCATTTACAAGGAGAAGGGAAATGCGTACCGCATTGTATCTTGTCGCGTTTTTTCTATGTGTGACGGTTTGTGTTGCGGGTGAGGAGGTCACGAGGTCCGGCAACAGCTATACTGTTATTGACCCGGATGCGAGGACGATCGATGTTCCGGCCTATTTTGCTCCGGAAGTGATGACAGAGGCGGTTCCCGGGTATGAAATTACGGATATGATCAACGAGGATTTTCCGCCGACGCCGGTTCCCGACTATTTCAACGGAAAAACAAATCCGTATGTCGATCCGATGCTGTTGACTGAAGGCGTTCCGGGATATGTGACGAACGATATGGTCAATAAGGATTTTCCCGTATTCTGATCGAGAAACGCGACAACGCCCAACACAGCGATATTTTTATTGCTGCGTTTGTGTTGGGCGTCGTTGTGTTTTATATTCGTTTTCGTGCTTTGTTATATGCGTCCGATTTGTCGCGTTTACCGATGGCGATGACCGTGACATAAACAATGTTGTCATCAACCCGATACACAAGCCGATACCCGGCTCTTTGCAATTTAATCTTGTAACAGTTCAGCATTCCCGACAGCGCCGCTGATGGAACACGGGGGTTTTCCATCCGCTCTCGCAGTTTCGTTTTGAATTGTTCGCGCAGGGTGGTGTCGAGTTCTTTCCATTCGCGCAGGGCTTCGCTATGGAATTGTAATTCAAAGCGCATCGATATCCACCTTCACGAATGGCCCGTTTTCACGCTCCCTTACCAGTTTGGCGTCTTCCAAATCTTCCAAACGCCCCAAAAGACGCTCGTAATGCGATGCGGAAAGCAGATACGCTTCGGGCTTGTTATGGTTGAGAATGGCGACAGCGCTGTTTTCCGCTTCGGCAATGACAGAGGCCAAACCCCGCTTCAATTCGGTAACACTCACGGTTTTATCGGCAAATATCGTTTCCATGTTCATTCCTGTGCATGTAAAGCAAAGAGTTTTTATTGATGCTTTATTTAATGTTAATTATAGCGCTTAAAATGATGTTATCAAAAGGATTCTTTTCCCCCTCGCTTTTCATTCGCCTTGAGTTCCGCGATAAGCGTGGCCAAAGTGGTTTGGGACATTTTTGCCCGCATGGCGAGGACGGCATCGTCCAAATGAGTAACCAGATTGGCGGATATGAAACGGCCAACCGGGCACTCGGGCGATGTGTTCCGGTGTATCTTGAATATGTCGAGAGAGCTTTCCGATTCAACTGCCGTATAAATATCCCACAACGTTATCTCCGCCGCCGGTCTCGCCAACCTGGTCTGGCCGCGGCCGGCGGACGTCAATAAAATCCCCGCCTTTTTCAGCTTGGTGAAAATATTCCGAATCAACACCGGATTGATGCCGGCGCTCCCCGATATAAAATCACTCGTCACCTTTATATCGTTGCCGTACGCGCCGACAAGCATAAGCACGTGGGTGGCGACGGCAAGCTGGGTGTTTCCTCTCATGGCATAGCCTCCACCATATATTGTCGGCATTTTTTCAAAAAATAAAATGTAATAGTTGACATTACAATCAAAAATGTTATTGTAATGATATGTGTTACAATTTATTGTGCGCCAAAAAGCCCTGGACCTTCGATATGGAAAAAAAGGAGAAAAACATGGCTGCCGCCAAAAACTATTCGCTTGTCGACGTGGGCAACCTGACCGAATTGGCCGGGAAGGAAATCGACGGCATGAAGGGACGGTTCATGCTCGGAAAAGCGCTTGGTTTGACCGGGTGCGAAGTGTCGATGAACAGTTGCCCTCCGGGGGCGTTTGCGCCGTTTGTCCACAGCCACAAAATGAACGAAGAGGTGTATATCATCGTCAAAGGCAAAGGAGTGTTTTATGTGGACGGCGAAGAATTCCCGGTTCGGGAAGGCAGCATGATCCGGGTCGCTCCCGCAGGAATGAGGGCGATCAAGGCGGACGATGCGCTTGTGTATATCTGCATTCAGGCGAACAAGGGCAGTCTTGTCCAGGCCACGATGGAAGACGGGATCGTCAGCAAGGAAAAAGCTTCCTGGATGTAGTCGACACAGCATACAAAAATACCCTGTCCCGAATTGGGACAGGGTAGGGGGATAAAACCCGCGACAATCGCGGGCTTTAGGGAGGGGTTGTTAGTAATTCGTCGCTTCAATTTCAAAATATGATTTCGAATGGCCGCAGGTCGGGCACTTTTCCGGCGCGCTGTCGCCTTCGACAATATGACCGCACACACGGCACTCCCAACGCTTCTTCTCCGACTTCTTGAACACTTCGCCTCTTTCAACATTGTTCAAAAGATCGAGGTAGCGTTTCTCGTGACGCTTTTCAATCTCGCCGACGCGCTTGAACAAACGGGCAATGTCGCCATAGCCTTCCGCTTCCGCCTCTTCGGCGAACTGCTTGTACATGTTCGTCCATTCCTCGTGCTCGCCGGCGGCGGCGGACTTGAGGTTGGCGGCGGTGTCGCCAATCCCGTCCAACGCCTTGAACCACAGTTTGGCGTGGGCTTTTTCATTGGCGGCGGTGTGTTCGAAAATAGCCGCTATCTGTTCATAGCCTTCCTTCCGGGCAACGCTGGCAAAGTAACTGTATTTGCCGTGCGCCTGCGATTCACCGGCAAAAGCATAGGCGAGATTTTTTGCTGTTTTGGAATCTTTTCCAACGCTCATTTTGTTCTCCTGTCAATGGGTGCCCCCGCCGCCCAGCCAAGACAGCTGTAAAAGCGATACGCACCATGTTTCATAATAAATACCGACCATATGCGAAAACACCAAAAGTCATTGCAAACATTTGCGGCATATGCCGCGAACCGTCAAATCAACCGCTTCCACCACGCCAAACCGCTCGGCCGCCTGCACGACCGGCTCAACAGCCAAATGATCAAAGTCGAACAACGTTCCGCATCTGGTGCACACAAAATGATCATGAGGCCGGGAATCCGGGTCATACCGTACCGCCCGGCCCGATTCAAGCCGGCGAACAACCCCAACCGCCGAAAAATCATCAAGAATGCGATACACACTGTCGCGCGAAATGCTGGGAAGTTGTTTCTTTGCCTCCGTCCATATCGTCTCGGCGGTAGGGTGAGTGCAATTGCCGGTCAGGAAGGAAAAAATCACCCGCCTCTGCGGCGTACACTTCCAGTTGTTATTCCGACAAAGAACCTTGAAAAAAGAATCAGAATCGGATGACTGTAAAATATTCATTATTACTGATTCCTAATTAGTAGTAATTATTATTTTACGATACAAATAGGATTCGTCAAGGAGATTTTTATAAATAAAAGGAAGAAGTGTTCCATACGCATTCCTTGGAGTGTAGTGTGTATGGTTGCGCGTTGCCGTGAACCGCCTTGGTTCCTGGGTTCCTGCTCGGACAGCTCTTAACGGCATTTATATATGTTCGTTGGCGTCGGGGTGGCGGTACGGTTGCTTATTTGCCAAGCGTCAACCGCAATGCCAGCGTTTGCGGCAGGCCGGCTTCGAAAATTTTCCGGGCAGCGGTTTCGATATCGTATTCGACCCGGATGAGTTCGACAAGAGAGGTGGCGTCATCGTATACGACAAAACAGGAACGCGGATCCTCATCGCGCGGCTGACCGACCGATCCGGCATTGACCACGGTTTTCACCGACAAGTCCAGCGGAATCACCGGATCAAGCGTATAGGTCATGGGAGCCGTGTCGAAAAACGCGAGCGGATAATGCGAATGGCCAAGAAACAAAAGCGGCCTGTCCATCTGCCGGAAATTGTAATCGGCATCCTTGATGGTCTGGACATAATTGAAAAGTTCGGGAGAGTGAAGCGAACCGTGGACAATGGAAAAATCGGGCAGGTGTTCGACGAGGGACAATCCTTTAAGCCATTGTTTCGATTCGGGCGAGAGTTGCTTCGCCGTCCAGATAACGGCATCGCGCGCGTGCGCGTTGAAGTAATTCAGGTTTTGGGCGCCGATGACGGCATGGTCATGGTTCCCGCAGACCGAAAGCGCTCCGATTTCCCGGATTTTTTCCACGCATTCGTTGGGATTTGCGCCGTATCCGACAATGTCGCCAAGACAAAGATAGTTATCTATATTGCAACCGGCGCACTCGGCAAGAACTGCTTCGAGCGCTTCGTAATTTCCGTGAATGTCGCCAAAAATAGCGAATCGCACAACAACCTCCATCCAGGGCCATATCCGGCCCGGCTCCCTCTCGATTGTTCACGTACCCTCGTCCCTTCCTTTCCGGGAAGACTCCACATATTATGAAATTTTCCCCGAAACAGCAAGCCTCAAGAAAAATTCCCGCTCCGAACAATCGCTGCAAACGCTCATAAATTGAGTGCAGACACCGCCAAAAACAAGTCGATAACACTGATAGCGTGCTTTATTCAAAGCTGTTTCCCAGCGTTTTTCTTTTGTCTGGATTTTCGGATCGTTCGGAGTGTCGCCAATGAAAAAATCAGTATGGCTTGCGTGCGCTGTGTTGGCCGTTGTATTTGTGGGGCAAATAACCGCATGGGCGGGCGAAGACATTATGCCGATGCATCCCGGAGCGGCCGGTCGAAACGGCCAATCCCAACTGCATGTCAACCAGGTCCGGTTGCGGTTGCCCGCCGCCGGTTCCGCCGCCATCAATACCGAACTCGAACGCGCCGCGCCAACTGCCGTTCAGTATGACGAATACATCACATTTGGCCAACCGAACAGAATGGAGACGCCGTCCATGGGCATTCCCGGTCTGATTGGCCCCGAGACGCTGGCCGAAGATTACCGGTTCCATGCCCTGTCTTCCGGCGACATTGCGCCGGTCGCGCCGGCAAGCACCGCGACCCAGTGGTCAAGTTTCGAACTCCCCGGAGTTTTTACGCCGGTTCCGATCGAACCTGAAAGCGGTTCGGCCAGGGAACCGCTGGTTGTGGAAATGCCTCCGCCCATTTCCGGCGTCAGCCTGCCGCTCCCGCCCAACGGCGGAAGGATGTACGAAGACGTGCCCGTCTTTTATTCCTCTCTCCCGCCGGCCGATGTCTGGTCCTATCCGGGTGTCCGGTAGGGGATCGGCCATGGCGCATCTTCTTGGCATAGATATCGGAACCAGCGGAACCAAAACAATCCTCTGCGATGAAACGGGCGCCATCCTTGCGGAAGCCACAGCGGAGTATCCCTGCCATGCGCCCAGGCCCGGCTGGTCCGAACAGGATCCGGAGGACTGGTGGAACGGCGCGGTGCAATCGGTGCGGGCGGTGCTTGCCAGGGCGCGAATACGCGGCGCCGACATTGCCGGCATCGGCTTGTCCGGGCAGATGCACGGCTCGGTGTTTCTGGACAAAAACGGCGCCGTCGTCCGGCGGGCGCTGTTATGGAACGATCAGCGCACCCAACCCGAGTGCGGGGAAATCGTTCGTCGGGTCGGCGGCCTTCCGAAGCTTCTCAAGCTGGTCGCGAACCCGGCGTTCACCGGTTTTACCGCGCCGAAAATTCTCTGGCTCCGCAATCATGAAAAACGAAATTTCGACAAAACGGCGAAAGTGTTGTTGCCGAAGGATTATATACGGTATCGGTTGACGGGCGAATACGCGAGCGAAGTCTCCGACGCTTCCGGCACGCTGCTCCTGGATGTGGCCAGGCGGTCGTGGTCGAAAACAATGCTCTCGCGGCTGGACCTCGACGCGAGCCTGCTCCCGCCCGTGTTCGAGTCTCCGGTTGTTTCCGGCGCCGTGAGCAATGCGGCCGCGAAAGCGCTTGGGCTTGCGCCGGGGATTCCGGTTGCCGGCGGCGGCGGCGATCAGGCGATGGGCGCGGTCGGCAACGGCATTGTGAAAAAAGGCGTCGTTTCCGCCATGATGGGGACGAGCGGCGTTATTTTCGCCTATACGGATACAATGGAGACGGAAGCGCGGGGACGGGTGCACACGTTCTGTCACGCCGTGCCGGGCGCGTGGCACACGATGAGCTGCATGTTGTCCGCCGGCGGCATGCTCCAGTGGTTCAGGAACGCGTTGTGCGCCGAAGAGCGGGAGATGGCGAAAAAACGGAAAAAAGACGCGTACGAAATTATGCTTGAAGCCGCCGCCTCCGTTCCGCCCGGGTCGGAAGGGTTGTATTGTTTGCCGTATCTGACCGGCGAGCGCACGCCGCATGCGGACCCGTATGCGCGCGCCTGCTATATAGGATTGACCCCCCGGCACGACAAGGCGATGATGACGCGCGCGACCATGGAAGGCATTACCTACGGCATGCGCGACAGCCTTGAGATAATGCGCGCCATGGGGGTGAAGGCGAAGGAAATCCGCTTGTCCGGCGGCGGCGCGAAGAGCGCGTTTTGGGCCGGGATGCAGGCGAACATATATGGCGCCGACGTGTGCGTCACCAATTCGACCGCGGGTTCGGCATACGGCGCCATGCTCACGGGCGGCGTCGGCGCGGGCGTGTGGAAGACCATTCCCGAAGCCTGCGACGCAACGGTGAAGGTGGTCAAGCGCATTCCGAAAAACCCGGCCATGGTGCGCCGATACAATGCGCTGTACAAGCCGTTTGGCGCGTTGTATCAAAGCCTCAAGCCCGAGTTCAGGCGGATGGCGCCGCAATTCGAAGGCACGTAGCGCCATTCGCTGTCCGCTATTTGCGGCGGGCGGGCAAAACAACCCGTCTCGTCGCCTTGTACCCGATATACAAAACAACCGACAACGCCGCGAACAACACCCCCACCGTCACCACCGGGATAGACAGCCACCCCAGCGCCAATACCGCCGCATGCGCAAGCGCGCTATTCAGGTTTACCCGAAGGGCGGCGTGAATAATGTCGAATACGCACAACACCGAAAGCGCGACCGGCCAGGCGAACATGGCCGCCCAACCGCCCAACACATGCGGCCGCAAAAAGGAATACGAATCGGGCATATGGCGAACAACGTCAACCACGCTCGCTCCCGCGAACGAAACGACGATCATCGCTATCGGCCACAGGACGAACGCGCCATAAACGAGGGAAAACCCGCCATGGTATTTTTTGGCGTGGGCATCAACCCGCCGCAAAATAATCATGATGACGCATACTATGCCCAGATACACGCCGGATATGATGATTTTCGGGACGATCATGGCGCGCCACCCCGACGCCTCGCCCCCGACCGCGCGTTCAACCCGCTCCATGAAAGCCAGGTGCACATTCATCAGTTCCGTCAAGGGACGATTCAGCGGCGCAAGATACGGTTCAACCGGGGAGGTGGAACGATTGGCCAAATACTTCATCGCATCGTCGGCCGGAACGGTTTCAGGGTTTTTTCCCTGTCGCTGCATAACGATGCCGTCATCGGTATAGGCAATGATGTCGATATCGCCCTTGGCGGCGAGCCGTTCTTCCAGTTCGGGCGGAAATCCGTAGATCTCCCGCACCGTCTGGTATTTGTCCGAACTTTCGTATCTGCCGGGCGGATACGCCCGGGCCAGCGCGAACGTCTCCGCCACGCCGGTACGGTAATGCGTCACGACCAAAATGCCCATAACGGCCAAATAAAACAACACAATCAATACGCCGAACTTCTTCGCGACCCAATAGGAAACCGACATTGAACCCCCTTCACCGGCGGTGCGGGAAAGAAAATGGAAAAGTTCAACCATAATGATTCGCAAACGGCATTCAAGTGAAATTCGTCGAAGACGGAATATTGCAATGGCGGGCCGGTTTCATATCATTGGAACTCTGCCCTGTTGAATATGTTTCAACCGTCGAAACGCGTTGTAGGAGTATTGTGTGATATCCAATCTAACCAGCAAGCTTAAGGAATCGGCTGTTTCCGTCGTTCCGATCATGGTCATTGTCGTGCTGTTGCATTTCACCATAACCCCGCTTCCCGAAGGGCAATTGACCCAGTTTGTCCTGGGCGGGATGTTTCTGTTGTTTGGTCTGAGCATTTTCCTTATCGGCGCCGATATCGGCATGGTCCCGTTCGGGCAAAAGGTTGGTTCCGCACTGACCTATAAGCGCAATCTGCCGCTTATCCTGGTTGCTTCGTTCGCCATAGGCTTCGCCATCACCATTGCCGAGCCGGACGTCCAGGTGCTGGCAAACCAGGTGCTTGGCATAGCGCCCGAACTCAACAAGGCCATGCTGCTTGTCATGATAGCCGTCGGCGTCGGCATTTTCCTGGTCGTCGCCATGCTCCGCGTCGTCATGCAATTGCCGCTCAACCTGCTTCTGCTCATTTTCTACGGGCTGGTGTTTCTTGCCTGCGCGTATTCGGAGCCGGCTTTTGTCGGCATAGCCTTCGACGCCGGCGGCGCGACCACCGGGCCTATCACCGTGCCGTTTATCATGGCAATGGGCATCGGCGTCGCTTCCGCCGTGCGAAGCAAGGAAAGCGGCGACAATTCGTTCGGTTTTGTCGGACTCGCCTCCGTTGGACCGATTGCCGCCGTCGCCGTAATGGGAATGTTCAACAAATTGAAAATGAACGGCTCGGACGCCGCGACGGGCGGACTGGCGGACAAGTCGAGTCTTGGCCCGTTCCTGCACGAGATTCCCCATGTCGCCTGGGATATCACGGTTGCGCTTTTGCCGCTTATTATCATCTTTCTCGTGTTCCAGGCGTTTTTGCTCAAGCTGCCGGGAGAACAAGTCAAGCGCATGCTGCTCGGCTTCATGTATTCCTGGGTCGGACTGGTTATTTTCATGACCGGCGTCAACGGCGGGTTCACCCCAATCGGCAAATCCCTGGGCATGGCGCTTGGAAGCATCGGCTCGGGCTGGATATTGCTCCCCATAGGACTGTTGCTGGGGGCTGTCGTCGTGTGCGCCGAACCGGCGGTTTGGGTATTGACGGAACAGGTGGAGGAAATCTCGGGCGGATACATCAAACGCCGCATAATGCTCTTTGCCCTGTCCATCGCCATCGCCGGCGCGGTTGCGTTGGGCATGTTCCGCGTCATCACCAGCGTCAGCATCTGGTATATGCTCGTTCCCGGCTATATACTCTCGCTGGCGCTGACCATGTTTTGTCCGAAAATGTTTACGGCCATCGCCTTTGACTCGGGCGGAGTCGCGTCGGGACCGATGTCGACCACGTTTGTTCTGGCCTTGACGCTGGGCGCGTCGTTTGCGATTGGAGGCGACCCCTCCATGGACGCGTTCGGCATGGTGGCGATGATTGCCATGGCGCCGCTGTTCACCATCCAGATACTCGGCATTATCGTCAAGACGCTGGAAAACAAACAAAACCGGCTGAAAAACAGCCAAACCCAGGTAAAACGGAGAACCGAATGAACGATCATGTCGTCAAGCCGGCAACCATGCTTATCGCCCTGGTGGGACGGCGAAAAGGAGAGGAACTTGTCTCCATCGCCAAAACCGCCGGCGCGCGCGGCGGCACCATCATGTTTGGAAAATCATTGGGCGACAACAAAATTTTGCAGGCGTTGTCGCTGGCGGATATCCAGATCGATGTCGTGTATATTTTGATGGGGAACGAAGCGCCGGCCGTGTTGGCCGCCGTGAAACAACATGCCGAAAACGATCCGCGCCGCCTGCAAGGCCTGGGAATCGTGATGGCCGTGCCGGAAATGCAGATGCGCAAGGCGTCCGGAAGCATTGACGACAACGTGGTGGGCAATCAATCGAGGAGCGAGCCGATGGAATCCGGGTATAAACTGATAAGTGTGATTGTGAACTCCGGCTATGCGGACGACGTCATGGCGGCGGCGCGCAAGGCGGGGGCGATCGGCGGCACGATCCTGAACGCCAAGGGCACCGGAACGGAAGAGGACGTGAAATTTTTCGGCATTACCCTGGTTCCGGAAAAAGAGATGTTGCTTATCGTTTCCGAACAGAACGGGGTGCAGGCCATTATGGACGCGCTCGGCACGGTGCCGACCCTGAACGAACCGGGCGGCGGCATTGCCTATACGCAGAATGTGGAGGAGTTCATCGTTCTTGGCAAAAAGAAATAACGCCGGAACCGTCCATGAATACAAAACAATGCCCAACGCATTCTTTGCGTTGGGCATTGCGCATCGCGGTACATGCACAACGGTTATTTGGCGAGCCATTTCGGCACCGCCAGGGAAAGCGACGGAACGAACGTAATGATGAGCAGGCATGTGACCATGACGAGAATAAATGGAATAATACCTCGAACCACTTCCTCGAATTTCTCGTTCCCCACTCGCGCGGCGACAAACAGGTTGATGCCGAGCGGCGGTGTGACGAAACCAATCGCCAGATTCACCACCATGATAATGCCGAAATGAACCGGATGCACCCCGATCGATTCGGCAATGGGCAACAGAATAGGCGACAATACCATAATCGCGGGCGGCGTATCCATAAAGCAACCGACGATCAAAAGAAGCACATTGATAAGGAGCAGAATCACTATCGTGTTGTCGGTACTGGACATTATGGCGGCGGAAACGACGTCCGGCACTTTCATGATAGTGAGGATTTTGGTGAACACCGTGGCGCAGCCAAGAATCGCCATGACCGTGGCCGTCGTCACGCATGAACCGCCTATCACCTTGAACAATTCCTTGAGAGGCAACTCGCGATAAATGAACGCGCCGCAAACAAAGGCGTAGACCGCCGCCACCGCCGCCGCTTCGGTCGGCGTAAAAATGCCGCCGTATATGCCGCCCAGAATGATCAGCGGGTTGATAAGCGCCCACTTCGCGTCCCAAAACCCGGTGAACATCTGACCCA
The DNA here is from genome assembly GCA_036770065.1 of Planctomycetota bacterium. Classification (GTDB taxonomy): domain Bacteria; phylum Planctomycetota; class SZUA-567; order SZUA-567; family SZUA-567; genus JAJBSZ01. Next base: position 7 of record DAIPJX010000015.1, on the reverse strand, counting down.
TGGTGAA
>DAIPJX010000198.1:0-4613 GCA_036770065.1 Planctomycetota bacterium | reverse complement strand
CATGGAAGGAATGGAATGGCGCGTATTTTCAGTACCATCGCCCTGGCGCTTTTTTTCATGATGGGCGTGGCCGGCGCATTTGACGCGATCGAACTGCCGAACCCGGCCGACAATCTGGACGTCGGCCAATGGGCGAGCTATTCCATCATGGGCGCGACGCAAAAACAGACCGTCGTCAAAATCGAGGGCGAAGGCGACGAACGCATGGTCACCATCGCGTTTGAATCGTTCATGGATGATCAGACAAACAGAATCGAACGGGTTATAAGCGTCATGGATTTGATGCCCGATTCGGAAAACCTGTTGGCCGACGGTACCGCTGTATCGCGGGAAACGCGCACCATAGGCGGCAGGGAAATCGACGTGATTGTTTTGAGCGCGGACGGCGAAGACGGTTTGTCGAAGCTGGTTGTGTCGCATGCCGTCCCCATTTCCGCCGTTGTCTCCATGGAAGTGGGAGGGGCGGAAGGAATGGGCGTCGTGATGCAATTAACCGATTTCAGCGAGCGGTGAACCGGCATGAAGACTTTGCGGGTCAACGAGATTTTCCATTCCATCCAGGGCGAATCCACCTGGGCGGGCGAGCGTTGCGCGTTCATCCGCCTTTCGGGGTGCAATTTGCGGTGCGGTTGGTGCGATACGCGCTATTCGTTTGACGAACAGGGCAGGGAACTCACGGTCGGCATGATTGTCGAGGCGATCCGGCCGTTCAACGCGACGGTTGTGGAGATCACCGGCGGCGAGCCGCTTTTGCAGGAAGCGACGCCGGAACTTGCCGCGGCCTTGTTGGCGGAAAAGCACACCGTTCTTGTCGAGACCAACGGGAGCATGGATATTTCCGTCCTGCCGTATCCGACCATTCGCATCACCGATTTGAAACCGCCGTCCTCCGGCATGAGCGGGCACAACCGACTCGCCAATTTCGCCCACATGCGCCGCGGCGACGAGGTGAAAATAGTCATTGCCGATCGCGTGGATTTTGAATGGGCGAAGGCGATGATGCGCGATCCCGCGTATCCGGCGAACATGGTCAAGACGTCGCTGTCGCCGGTTCGGGACAAGGTGGAGGCGGCGACGCTGGCCGAGTGGATAATGCGGGAAAAACTGGATGTCCGTCTCAATCTTCAGTTGCACAAATACATCTGGCCGGATATTGAAAGAGGCGTCTAATGTCCGATGACGAACGCGAAGCGCTGTGCCGCCGCTGCGGCATTTGCTGTCATGAAAAGATCCGTTTCGGCGAAATGGTCGTCATTACCGACGTGCCGTGCAAATTCCTGGATGTCGAAACAAATTTGTGCACCGTGTACGAGGAACGCTTTTCCCGCCAGCCGTTGTGCACCACCGCCGCGCGTTCGGCCGAGGCCGGCGCTCTTCCGGACGACTGCCCGTACGTGGGCGGAATTTCCAAATATCCGGCGCCGCAATTGCTGTCCGACCACCCGGAATACGAACGGGCGGTCGATACGATGTTTCCCGAACGAAAGAATCGGGGAAAACGAAACAAGCGATAAACGACGCGCCGATACAACGGACAAAGAAGCATTATGCGAAAAATTCATATCATCACCTTTGGCTGCCAGATGAACAAACTCGACTCCGAACTCGCCGCCGAAGCGCTGGCCGACGCGGGCCATGCCGTTGTCATGGACGAGTCGGAAGCCGACACCATTATCTTCAACACCTGCTCCGTGCGCGATCACGCCGAGCAGCGCGTCCTGTCGCGGCTGGCGCAACTCAAGGAGCGCCGCGCGGCAACACCCGGCTTTCGGCTTGGCATGATGGGTTGTTTCGCCGAGCGCGAGGGCGAGAGCCTGCTCCGGCGTTTGCCGTACCTCGATTTCGCCGTCGGCACGCGGCACTTCATGCGTTTGCCCGCGCTTCTGGACGAGCTGGACGGAAAGGAAAATCCGAATCCCGGCTGGTTCGGCCCCGCCGTCATGCCCGCTCCCGGCGTGGACCAGGCGCATGCGCGGACGCGGCATCGCGGCATTCATGGTTTCGTCTCCGTCATGCGCGGCTGCGACAACCGCTGTTCCTATTGCATCGTTCCCGATGTGCGCGGCGGCGAAGTCAGCAGGCCCGCCGGGGAAATCGCGGCCGAAGCGGTCAAGCTGGCGCAATCCGGCGCCAGGGAAATCACCCTTCTCGGGCAAAACATCGATGCGTACGGCAAGCATGGCGATTCCAGTCTGTCCGCGCTGCTCCGCCTTGTGGACCGTGCCGCACCGGCCGAGACCGGACTTCTCCGCATTCGTTTCGTCACCAGCCATCCGCGCGACATCACGCGGGAATTGATTGAGACCGTTGCGAGTCTGCCGCGCGTCGCACGACATTTCCATATGCCCGCGCAATCCGGTTCCGACCGCGTTCTGCGCGCCATGCGCCGGGGCTACGACAGAAAAACCTATGACGACAAGCTGGCCATGATTCGTGAAATTTTGCCCGAGGCGACCATCGCGTCCGACTTTATCGTCGGCTTTCCCGGAGAAGAGGAAGCGGACTATCTGGCGACGCGCGATTTGGTCGGGCGTGCGGATTTTCAAAACAGCTACATATTCAAATATTCGCCGCGCCCCGGAACCGTCTCCGCCGAAACGATGGACGACTCCGTTCCCGACGCGGAGAAAAAACGCAGGAATAACGACTTGCTCGCCGTGCAGAACGCGGTCAACGCCGCGCGCGGCGAACGGCTGATCGGAACAAGGCACTGGGTCATGGCGGAAGGCGTATCTTCCCGCGATGCGTCCCGCTGGACGGGTCGGACGGGCGGAAATTACATTTGCGTATTCTCCGCGCCCGTGTCGGAGGAAAACCTCGCCGGAAAAATGGTGGAGCTGGAAATTGAATCCGCCACGCCCCTGACCTTGTTTGGCCGGGTGTTGCGGATACAATGAGGGACAGGATAAGAAAAGAGGGAAACCGGAAAAAGGAAGAATGCCATGCCGCCATCGGACCCCGGAATACAACCCTATATCCATAAATTTCCTGGAGGCGGGACGGCCGCCATTATCGTTCCCTTGATTATTGGCGGCGCGCTTCTGATATGTGTGTATATTTTGTGGAATTCGCACATGTGGAATGTTCGCCAGACCGAAATGTCGCGCGTGGAAGAAGAGGTCCGACATGATCTGATCGCCGTGTACCGCGCCCTGATCGATAATCGCCCGGAAAAAGCGCTGGAAATCCTCAATGCTGTCGGCAAAAGGGAAAGCATCCTCAAAAGCGCCGGCGAGTTCGCGTATTCCGATATCCGTTCCGCGCGGTTGATGTTGGAGGGACAGGCGGAATTCATGCTGCTCTGCGAAGAGGGCGCGCCGCAGGTGGAACGGAAATTCACCGAAGCGCTTGGTTATCTGATGCGGGCCAGCGGCGAAATGTGGGAATTCGGCATGATGGGCCGCGCCCGGGCGCGAATTGGCCAGCGCAAATACAGAGAAGCGGAAGAGGATTTAAACATTCTTCTCGCCGGCAACTCCAATTACGGCGCCGGCTATTACTGGCGGGCAATGGCTCGATACCAACTAAACAATCATGAAGGAGCCCGCCAAGACGAAGAAAGAGCCATACAACTCGACTCATGGCCCCCCCGCAGAAACTTGCTGCAAGACGCCTGCGCGCCCTGAACTTTGCCTGAATCGGCCGGTATTCGTCGGAGTGTTATGAGCATGATGTTTCGCGACAAAATCACTTGACTCCCTTGACATCGGCGTACCGCTTGTTATAATTGCCAGCCAATCGGGAGCGCGTTGCCCCGGGGCCGGCGGATGCACCGCCGCCCATTTTTTTGCGACGCGATAAACCGATGGCGCTTAACAAAATATCTGACGGATAAAAGACGAAATAAACTGAAAGGTAAAACGATCATGACCATGACCAAGGAACGCAAGTCCGAAGTTATCAAGACCTACGCCACAAAAGACGGCGATACCGGCAGCCCGGAAGTGCAGGTGGCGCTCCTGACCGAACGCATCGCCACCCTGACCGAGCACCTCAAAGCCCACAAAAAGGACAAGCATTCCCGCCGTGGTTTGTTGATGATGGTCAACCGCCGCAATCGTCTGCTCAAATACCTGCGCGACACCAACCTCGAAGGCTACCGCGCCTTGATCGGCAAGCTGGGCATTCGCGCCAAGGAATAACGCCGCCAATCGGTTCCCGCGTTTTGAGACCGATGAACCGGCTGGTATCCGCCGCGATGACCAGTTCATTTGTTTTAAACACGCCATAACTCGATTGGCGTTCCGCGCCGCCGCCGGCTGAACAGTCGCGCGGCGTTTGCGCATTTCGGCCCGATAATACACTACCAAAACGGATAAAATAGAAAAACACAGGAGAAACACAATGGATTTGAAACTCGAGGAATTTGTGGTCGAGCGCACCATCGCCGGCCGAAAACTCCGCATGTCGACGGGATTGCTCGCCAAGCAGGCCGCCGGCGCCGCGGTGATTCAATACGCGGATACGGTCGTCCTGTCCGCCGCCACCACCTCCCCGCCGCGCTTTCCCGATCAGGATTTCTTCCCCCTGATGGTCGATTACCGCGAGCGCACCTACGCCGCCGGAAAATTCCCCGGAGGGTTTTTCAAACGGGAAAAAGCCCCGTCCACCAA
>DAIPJX010000014.1:0-17219 GCA_036770065.1 Planctomycetota bacterium | reverse complement strand
TTCCATCATTGTTCATTGTTCATTGTTAATTGTTAATTGTCGTTTCCCTCTCCGGATTCCGGATGCAACCGAGCCGATTGCGCTTCCGTTTTCATCGCGGGATGAAAACGGGGGGTGTTGTTTTTTTCAAGTGAAAGGAAATTCGGGTGAGAATGGGAGGAATGCCGCTGTGGTGGTTTATGGTTACGGCTGTTGCCGCGATTTTTGTCGGGCGGCTTTTGCGCTGGTATTGGTTCAAGCGAAAAGCCAGGAAGGCGGATGAAGTGCGCGAAGAAGAGCGGCAACGGAAAATCAGAATGAAACGACAGAAAAAATTGATGAAGAAGGCGGCCCGGAAATAAACGTCCGGGGTTGTTCCTGTCGGAATGAATACGGGAGAGCGGGGTGAGGCGCGTATACGATGATTTTTGGATTTTTTGAAAAAAGCGTTTGACTTTCGCCGAAATTATGGCATTATGGTACCATAATAAATTTATCAAAAAGGATGACGGCTATGGCCGGGTTTGTCAATGTTGGTGAAATGGGTTCGCTTGCGGTGCACGTGATTGTGGATTTGGCGTTGTTGCGAGAGACCGATCAGGACGCGAGGCGGACGGCGCAGGACATAGCCGAGTCGCTTCAGGCCAGCGTTCATACATTGCAAAAAGTCACGCGCCGTTTGATTGCGGCGGGATTGATTGAGGGAGCGCGCGGCGCGCGCGGCGGTTTGAAGCTGGCGAAGGAACCTAAGCGAATCACGCTGTTGCAAATTATAGAAGCGGTTGACGGACCGGTGCGCTGCAATGGCTGCATGTTTTCGAAACGGGTTTGCCCGGCGGACGGCGGGTGCGTTTTTGAAGGGTTGACAGGCGGCATGGAATCAATGGTTCGGGAATATTTTTCCGAAACGACGGTGGCGGCGTTACGCGACATGGCGATGACGAAAGGATAGGATATGGCGACAGTCAAACGAAAAATTGTGCATATCGACGAGGACAAATGCAATGGCTGCGGCGTGTGCGTGCATGCGTGCCACGAAGGAGCCATACAGATGGTGAACGGCAAGGCCAAACTCGTATCGGACGTATATTGCGACGGGTTGGGCGATTGCCTCGGCCCGTGCCCGACGGGCGCGATTTCGATTGTCACCAGAGAAGCCGAGGAGTACGATGACAATGCGGTCAAGGAACGCATGGCGGCGAAGGAACAGTCCGGGCCGCTTCCGTGCGGTTGTCCCGGGAGCATGGCGCGGACGCTGAAAAAAGAGGCCGCTCCGGCGCGTCAGGAAGCGTCCTGTTCGTGCTCGTGCGAGTCGCAGTTGATGAACTGGCCGGTTCAGTTGCAGTTGGTTCCGGCGGGCGCTCCGTATTTGCGGGGAGCGGACATAGTGCTGGCGGCGGACTGCGTGCCGGTTGCGGTACCGGATTTTCATGCGAGGTATTTGCGGAACAAGCCGGTGATCATCGCATGCCCGAAGCTGGACGACAACGCGGCGCAGATTGCAAAACTGGCCGAGATAATCCGCACGTCCAAGCCGTCGTCCATCACCGTCGTCAGGATGGAGGTTCCGTGCTGCGGCGGACTGGTGCGGGTCGCCGAGGAAGCGGTACGCGAATCCGGGGAGAACACAAGGGTCGACACGATAATTGTGGGTGCCGACGGTTCGGAAAAGTAGACGGGCGAGTGTGAGGGGCGAAAGAGAGGAGATGTCGATGTTTTGTTATCAATGCGAACAAACGGCGGCGGGCACAGGGTGCGCCAAGGTGGGTGTATGCGGCAAAAAACCGGAGACATCCGATTTGCAGGACATGTTGTCGACAACCGCGATGGGCGTCGCCTGCCATGCGGAAAAGCTTTCTGTCGCTTCACCCTTGTTCCGTGAAGCGGGAAGGTATGTGGTGCAGGCGTTGTTCACCACGGTCACCAATGTGAATTTCAACAACGAAACGGTTCTCGAGTGGATCAGGAAGGGCGTGGCGCTTCGCGATCGCATCGCGAAGGAAGCGAAAACAAGCGGCGCATTGCCGCCGCCGGCCACATTTTCCCTTGCGGGAGACATGGAAAAGATCCAGGCGGAGGCGCACGCATTCGGCATCGAAGAGCGCCGGAAAGTAATGGGCGACGACAAGGCGGGCGTACTGTACATGATTCTCTACGGTCTCAAGGGCGCGGCCGCGTATGCGGATCACGCGCTTCGCCTCGGGCATGAGGACGACGGCGTGTATGGCCGGTTTTTCGGCCTGCTCGCGTTCATCGCGTCGAATCCGATGGACATGAGCGCGCTGGTGGCGAAGGCGCTTGAGACGGGCGAGTTGAACCTGAAGGTCATGGCGTTGTTGGACGAAGCCAATACGTCGACCTATGGCCATCCGGTTCCGACGACGGTTCGCGTCACGCCGGTGAAGGGAAAAGCGATTCTCGTCACCGGACACGATCTGAAGGATCTCCACGACTTGCTGGTCGCGACCGAGAACAAGGGCATCAACGTCTACACGCACGGCGAGATGCTTCCGTGCCATGCGTATCCCGAATTGCACAAATTCCCGCACCTGGCGGGGAATTTCGGCGGAGCCTGGCAGGAGCAGCAGAAGGAGTTCGGCACATTTCCCGGCCCGATCCTGTTTACAACCAATTGCCTCATGCCGCCGCGTCCCGACTATGCGGACAGGGTTTTCACGACCGGCCTCGTTTCGTTTCCCGGCATACGGCATGTTGAAAACGGCAAATTCGACGACGTCGTCGCCGCCGCGCTGGCCGCTCCCGGCTTTGCCGAGGACGCTCCGGAGAAAACCATTACGGTGGGCTTCGCCAGGAATGCTGTTTTGGGCGTCGCCGGCGCGGTTGTCGACGCGGTCAAGAGCGGAAAGATTCGCCATTTCTTCCTGATCGGCGGTTGCGACGGCGCGAAGCCGGGACGGAACTATTACACCGAGTTCGCCGAAAAAGCGCCGGACGACACGGTTATCCTGACGCTTGCGTGCGGCAAGTACCGGTTCAACAAAATGCCTTTCGGCGATATCGGCGGCATTCCGCGCCTTTTGGACGTCGGCCAGTGCAACGACGCCTATTCGGCCGTGCAGATAGCCCTGGCGCTGGCGAAGGCGTTCGATTGCGGCGTGAACGATTTGCCGCTGTCCCTGATTATCTCCTGGTACGAACAGAAGGCGGTCGCGGTCCTTTTGACGCTGTTGCATCTCGGCATCAAGAATATCCGCCTTGGGCCGACGCTTCCGGCGTTTGTCACGCCGGCGGTTCTTCAGGTTCTGGTGGATACGTTCGCGATCAAGCCGATAACGACGGCGGAAGCCGATTTGGCGTCGATACTGGGATAGGAACAAAAAAAAATCCCCGCCTGAACGCAGGCGGGGATTTTTTCTAGCGTATGAAGTTCATCGGCGTTTTCGCCACTTTGGGGGGAAGGGACGCTTTTTGCGCCTCAACCGATTTCAGAAGCCATGCCATGTTGTTGCCGAGTATTTCCATGCCTTGCATGCCTTCGATATCCTGCGCCGCTTCTCCTTCGCTGGTGCCGAAAACCATGTTCCAGTAGTTCGAGGAAGGCATGAACATCTCGGAGATGGTGAAGTATTTTGTCAGTTGATCGAATCCGGCGATCTCGCCTCCGCGCCGCACCGCGACGACGCCCGCGCCGACTTTGTGGCGGAACAGTGAGCCGTTCGCCGAAGCGACGTAGAACGCTCTGTCCAAAAACGCCTTGAGAGCGCCGTTGATGCCTGCGTAATAGATGGGCGAACCGATGAGCAGTCCGTCGGCGGCGAACATGCGGTCAAGGGATTCGTTCAGGACGTCGTCGTTGAAGACGCAGCGGCGGTTGGCCGTTTCAGAGCACTTTCCGCAGCCGGTGCAGCCGTGTATGGCTTTTGTTCCGAGTTCGATTCGTTCGGTCGCGATGCCGTTTTTTTCCAGGGCTTGGCAGGCTTTGTTCAAGGCAGTCGCTGTGTTGCCGTTTTTGTTGGGGCTTCCGTTTATCGAGACGACGCGCATTTTTCCCCTTTCTCATGATCAAAAGTGCATTGCTTCCAGACTTGCGACGACGTTTTCATTCGCCTGATAGAGGGAGAAGACTATGCGTTCCATCTCCTCCAGGAGTTCGTTTTTGGTCTGCCTGTCTATCCAACTTTCCGGATTTGGGCCGAAATGCTCGAGCAGGACCGCGATCCGGTTCAAATCCTGAAGCGCTTTCCCGGACGGTATGGGGACAGGCGTTCGGCGCAGAACATCCATATGAATGTGTCCGCCGCTTCCGGGTTTGGCGAGCCGGTTGAAATAGAAATCCAGAAGCCGGCTGTTCAGGAAGCACGCGAGAAAGCCGGCGTTGATGTTTTCGTTCGGAACCAGGCTGTACACTCCGGCTCCGGCGGGAAGGTGCGAGCGGTCGATTGCGGCGACCATGGGCGGACCGGAATGACGCAGGAGCACTTTTTCCCGGACGGCGTATTCGGACGGTTCGGGCATGCGAAAGAGCGAGAATTTGCTCCACCGAAGATATGCGTCGGGACGAGAGGCCTGGAATCGGTCGATTGCGGCGGCGGTCAAAACGCCGCGCCAACTGTTGTCCGGCGGCGCCATTCTTCGCCAGGTCGGATGGCGCGGGCTTGCGCCGGCATGAATCGAACACACATCCTCGAGCGGAACGAGATGGTTGTTGCCTATGAAGAGCTTGAGCAGATGCAGCGGAATTTCTTCCGTCAGTTCATCCACGACCTGTCGCGGTTCATCCAGAGCGCGGGTGATTCTCTTGTCCAGCGCGGCGAGCGGGATTGATTTTGAAATGCAATCGGCCGCGCCGTTATCCAGCATGAAGGAAATATCTTTGAACTTGGTTGATTCAATCAAGGCGATGACGGGAATTTTTCCCCATGTTTTGCCGACAAGGCGGGAAAGTTCATCCATGGACTGCGCCGCTTTCCTGTCCATGTCGGCGATGATCACGTCCGGTCGGTTCCGGCTGAAGCGTCGGGGCAGGAAATCGCTCCAGGCGGATGCGTCGGTCGCGTAGCCGAGTCCGCGCAAGTCGCCGGCCATTTTCTGCCCGGCGTTTTTTTCGTGTCCAAGAAGAAAAACCGTTCTCGCCATACACCTCCGCCTTCCATCACATGCCACAACCCGTTTTGACCTTGCCGGTGCGGGAAAAATATGAACAATTGCAGAATAGCCGACGAAAATCAGGCGGCTATTGGCATTATCGGTCGTTTCATAAAAAAAATTCAGTCGAGATCATATATTCGCTTCGGCCTGGAATGTGATGCGAACAAGTTTCGGGTCCAGGAACGATGGCGGCGTTTGATCGTCCGGAATTTTTACGGAGCGGTTCCAATCGGCAAGATTGCGCCGGGCGGAAAATGAACCGTGAAAATGCGTGCTTTGCTTCGGTCGCAATTCGGCCATTCCCGCGCATTTGAGAAAATACACCATATGAAAGCTCCATCATCATGACTGCACAGGCAGAACCATTGGTTGTCCCTCCCCTTCGTTCCGGCGGTCTCATTTTGGGATACGGCTGCAATCTTCGTTGCGGCCATTGCAATTATCGATGCGGTCCGGACGCAAGCGAGTGGATGGACATCGACACTCTTGCGCTCGCGATGGACGCGTTGAAAAAAGAACGCCGGCTCATCGACATTCATCTTTCCGGCGGCGAAGCGACGCTGCGTCCCGACCTGCTCCGCGTCGCGATAGAAATGGCGGCGGAGAAAAACATCCGCCTTTCCTATCTTGAAACGAACGGCTTTTTCGCCGAGACGGTCGGCAAGGCGGTTCGGGTGCTGGAACCGCTTCGCGATGCCGGGCTGAAGTCGATTCTCGTCAGCGTGTCGCCGTACCATATGGAAGGGCTGCCGCTTGCGCGCACGATGAATTGCCTGCGGGCGGGAACCGAGATTTTCGGTCATGACGGCGTTTTCCCCTGGCTGCTTCATTTCCTTCCCATGATGTCGCGCCTGGACAAAAACACGGTCCATCCGCTTGACGAATTCCTTGCCGAAAACGATATGGCCTGGGGCGATCCCGAGCTTCTCCGGCTGTTTCCGCTTTCGCCCGGCGGGCGCGTGCCCGAGAGGCTCGGCGATTTTTTCCCGCGCCGCCAGGCCGACGAATTCGCTTGCGGCAACTGCTTCGACATTCTGACCGACGTCTCCCATTTCCATATCGACTCGCACGGTTCGCTCTTCACCGGACATTGTCCGGGCATTCGTTCCGGCTCCATTCACGCGGGCATGCACGAGGCCAAGAGCACGGACGGGAATCCGGTATTTGTCGCGCTCGCGTTTGGCGGACCGTTCAGGCTGATGCAATTGGCGATGGAACACAACGCCTACACGCCCGACGAAAACGGCTATGTCAGCCCATGCGATTTGTGTTTCAAGGTTCGCCGGGCGCTGGTACGGCACGACGCTTCGGAGTGGCCGGAACTGTCGCCTGTCAGCTATTACCGCGAATGACGCGTTTCTCCCGTTTGGTCGCGATCGTTCTCTTTTTCTCCAAATTCTTTCGTCCACGGCGACCACTCGCGCCGCCAATTGACCGTGCCTCCAATGCGCTTGCCCGACGCGGGCATGGCTGCCTTGAACAGAGGCCGCGGCACATGCGAAATCACCGTTTCAACGCTTTCGTCCATACGGCGCCTTTCATTGCAAAATATTGCCGGATTGCCGTTCCGGTTTGCACGCTGCACATATCACTGTTGCCCGCATCCAAAGCGTCACCCTTGAAATTAACAGTATTGACAAAACAGCCTTTTGCAACGGCAATTTCGCGTTTTCTTTTTATTTATGATTTTCGTTGATCGTAAAGAAAATGATTGTGATCCGCGTGCCGGAGGAGATGGAGGAAAAAGAGCGCGGTGTTCCCGTAATCATGTGCAGGACACGTTGCCGGGAGAAACAAACGTCGTTTTTACACGAAAGCGCCGCTCTGCGGACGGCATGGAAAAACCGCTCCGCCCAACGTTGCGTCGACATGCCCCGAAGTGAAGTGGTCCTATGCATTCGGGCAGGATTATTTGTCAGGAAATTTCGGAACGCGTTTCACCAAAGCGCGGCGACGCCGTAGACGAGGAGTTCGGCGGCCACCGCCGCAAGCACGCCGATCCAGAACCACGAACGGTCCGTTCGGGCGGGAGCGGCGGAAGACGCCATATACTCGACCGTTTCCTCATCCAGGTCGTCAAGACGGATGGAGCGCTTGATTGAGGACGGCGGCAATTGCTCTTCAATGACCCGGGCAATTTCACTCGACAGTTCGCCGGCGTGGGCATAACGCATTTCAATGGCCGGATTGGTGGCTTTTCGAATGACCCGATCCACTCCGTAACTGAACTGCGCGGACGGCGCGAGTTTTTTCACATCCACTTCGCCCTTGGGATCGCGCGCTTCTTCCAGGGTCGCCTGCACCGTCGGCTGGCGATAGACCCGGGTCAGGCTCATGATTTCGGCCAGGATCAGGCCAAGCGCAAATACGTCGGATGCCGGGCCGATGCGGGGAAAATCGCCGCGTGCCTGTTCGGGGCTCATGTATGCGGGCGTTCCGGCGATGGCTCCGCCGAAGGTGTTCATGCCCGACGCTTGGCGGACGGTGGAAACAAGTGTGTCGTCGTAATCGGGCAGGGATGATTTTACCGTTTTCGCCAGGCCCCAATCCATGATTTGCACTTCGCCGTATTCGCCGATGAAAATATTCCCCGGCTTCAGATCGCGGTGCACAACGCCTTTGGCGTGCGCGTATGCCATGCCTTGGCAAATGCGCTGGAACAGGCGAAGCCGGGCCAGATAATTATACTGGCGACGCATGGCGCGGTCGCCGATGCGGAGGTGATTGATAACATCGCCAAGCGTCCTGCCCTTGACCAACTTCATGCTGAAATACGGCATGCCTCCGGGCATTATGCCGATTTCGTGAACCGGCACCACGGACGGGTGCTCAAGCTGCGCGGTTATCTGCGCCTCGGCGACAAAACGGGCGATGCCGTCGCGGCTCAAGCCTTCGCCTTCATGCAAAATCTTGATGGCGACCTGACGGCCCAAATGCTGATCCCGCGCCTCGATCACCTGCCCGACCGATCCGGAGCCAAGCTCTTGACCAATCAGATAGCGCGCCGGCGGTGTTTGGTCCTCGGTGATATCGGCGATAATCGAAGGCCGCGCATCTTCCAAATGATTCAGCAGACTTTCCAGATTCATTGATTCCAGAAAAATCGGCGGCGGCTTGCCTTCAAAATCCGCCGTATCGATCGGGGACAAGATTCTGGTGGTGGATGATCTCACGCCAAATTCCCTTCAGCAACTTCTATTGAAAACAAACTGGAAAAGTCTATCCGTTTATCCGCCATGGCGCAAAGAGTATTTTATAACCGCTGTCACCCCATAATGCGGTACGCGTTATTCCGGATTGCAGTTGCAGGTTTTATTCTCCGCGTCCAGCCCGAGTTCCAGCCAGACGTCCTCCGTCTCTTCGCACAATCCAATCGACGTGATATCCTTCAATCCGTCGACCGCCTGTTTATACATCGCCATGCGCACTGCGCGCGGATAACGGGCTATAGACCCGGAATCCGGCTCTTCCAGTTCCCGGAAAATCGGCACATCCCGTACTTCAGGCAATAACGTCGGATCGGCGCGGAGCGTGCCAAGCGTGACGCGTTCGGGCCGAAGCCCGGCCGTTTCTTCAATGACCCAATCGTACGCATAGCCGTGAATCATCGGGTCCAGGCGCAGTCTGACGCGCCAGCCGAGTTTTTTCAATTCATGGGCGGCGGCGAAACGCGCTTCGGGCGTCGCCGCTCCCGGTTCGTGATCGCGGGCCGCGTCCGGCGAGTTAATGGAAAAACTGACGATTATACTGTCGCATGGCGCATGGGTCAAAAAAGCATCGCACAGGTCAAGCCCGGCCTTGGTGACGACCAGAAGCGTGTGCGGCTTGCCCTTTGCGCGCTCCCGCATAAACTCAATCAGTTGTCCCCAAAGCGGACGTTCCTTCTCGAACGACAACGCATCCGTCATATTGCCGGCGTTGGCGAGATACGTCTCCAAATCATCCTGTGCGATCCATGCTCCGAGTTCGGCGAACAGCTTGTCCGTGTCGTCGAACAGCCGCCGTTCCTTGCGGTTGTATTCGATATCGCGAAGAAAACAGTAGGAACAATTGAAATTGCACCCGCGCGCGTGATCGAACAGGTAAAAATTCGGGCACACCGTTTTGACCGGCGTCGATCTGAGCAGTTCAATATAATGCGAAGGATTCGGCGTTGTCGCCATGCTGTCTCCTGTGGAAAATATTCCGCCGTCCATTCCGGACGGCGGAAATGTGACCACTTTCGTCCGGACGTCATTTTGCGTCACAATCGTTTTTCAACCAATTTCGCCGCCGCCACGACATATTTCAGGCATGGCTTGGGTTCCGTTTTCGCGCTTCCGTCATCGTTGTTTCGTTGCAGTAAATCGCGGCAACGAATCACGCCGAACCGGTTGTGGAACTCCAGCGCCAGTTCGTCCACCAACAGCGCGTAGTTGCGCTTATTCTCCGACGTCGGGTCGGTGAATCCCTTGAGCAGGCCAAGCGCCATGAACGCGCCGGTCAGGGCGCCGCACACTTCCTTCAAGCTGCCCATGCCGTGGCCAAACGAAGAGGCAATCCGTTTCGCCTGTTCCTCGTCCATGCCGGTTTCGCGGCAAAACGAGCACAGAACGGACTGTGCGCAATTATAATTCCGGTTATACAATTCCGCCGCGTATTCGCTTTGTTCAGCCATCTCCGCGTCTCCAGCCTAACGGTCCGTTCCAACGAATCCCGTATCCCAATCCTTCCATACCGGATCATAGCCAAGTTTCGTCAACACCGCGGCCATTTCACCCGCCGTCCGTTCGTCCGAAATGGCGAACTGCTCGGTCGCGGCCTCTTCTCCGACATGCTCCGCATAACCGCCCGGATTGGTTTTGCTCCCGGCGGAAATGCTCGTGACGCCAAGCGGAATCAAATGATCGCGAAGCGCCGGGCTTTCCCGCGTGGACAAAACCATCCCCGAATCGGGGAAGCATAATCTGAGCGCCGCAATCATCCGGGTCAAATCCGCGTCCGTTATTATGTACGGGAATGCCGCATCGTGCCCGCTTTCGGACGGACGGATGCGCGGAAACGAAAACGACGTTTTCGCGCGCCAATAATGTTTTGCCAGCGTGTCCGCGTGCACAGCCATGGCAACCGCATCGAAACGCCAATCCTCCAGCCCAAGCAAAACGCCAAGCCCAATGCGGCGCATGCCGGCCGATGCGGCCGCTTCCGACGCGAGAATGCGGTTTGCCATGATCGATTTCGGTCCGCCCGGATGCCAGGACGCATACGCGTGCTTTTCGTAGGTTTCCTGAAAAATAGTCACGCCGTCAATCCCGGCCTCGTACAGCTTCCGGTAGTTCCCTTCCGATTGGGTATAGACTTCTATGCCGATGGCGGAGAACTTGCCGCTCTCGCGAAGCCGCCGCGAAAGCTCGGCCATATAGTCGACATCTATATGCAAAGCGTCTTCGCCCGACACCAGAAGAATGTCGCGAAATCCCTCGGCCGCGATAATATCCGCTTCGACCAGCGATTCTTCAATCGACAATCTGCGCCGGCGATGCGGCTTCGCCGTATTAAAACCGCAATAACGACACTGATTGACGCAGAAATTGGACACATACAGCGGCGCGAACAGGCTTATCGCATTGCCGAACCGCTGGCGGGTCAAGCGATGCGCGGCGAGAGCCATCGGTTCGATGCAGGCCGCGCCGGCGGGCGACAAGAGCGTTATCAACCGGGAAATGGAGAAGTGCGGCGGCGCTTGCACTTCCTTCATCACCTGTTCGGGACGGATGGCGTCGAGCCGTTCCGCCCAGTTGTCCGGTTTTTCCGTCAACCCTGCCCGCTCCAGCGCGTCAAGCACATGATGCGCCCGATATCCGGGTCCGTGTTCGTCCACAGCAAGAGCGTTCATATCGAGACTTTCACTTTCGTTCCACGAAGAAAATCCGTGTCCGCCATGGCGCGCTTGCCGTCCGGCCGCACCATCGCCAGCCGCACCGGCGCATCGCCCGCCATAACAACGAGTCCATTGTCGCCGTCGGCCGCAAGCACCGCTCCCGGCAAGCCGCGTTTGGCAATATCCGCGCGAGCAGCCTTGTGAACGGTAATCCGCACCGGGCCTTTGGCCGTTTCGAAAAACGCATAGGCAAGCGGCCACGGCTGAAACGCGCGAATCTTCCGTTCTATCACGGCAAAATCGGCCGTCCAGTCAATCAATCCGTCCGCTTTCGCGAACTTCGGCGCCCTGGACGATTTCGCATCGTCCTGCGCCTCCGGAACCGCGCGTCCCGCGCATATCTCCGCAACCGACCGAACCATCAATTGCGCGCCGAACGGCGCGAGTTTTTCCAGATACGTTCCGCTGGTGTCGTCGTCCTCGATAGGCAAACTCGCCGTACCGATGACCGCGCCGGTATCGAATTTCTCGTCCAGCGCAAACACGCTGCACCCGCTCACCGTTTCGCCCGACAAAATCGCCCACGGCACCGGAGCCGCGCCGCGGTATGCGGGCAAAAGCGATGCGTGCAAATTGACGAACCCATGGCGCGGCGCCGCCAGAACCGGTTTTTTGATCAAATGCCCGTACGCAACCACGACCGCCAAATCGGGCCGGAGCGCCGCCAGCTCATCGCGAAACGCGTCCGTGTTGGGCGAATCCGGCGTCAACACGCTCCAGCCCTGTTCATGGGCGTATTCGCTGATCGGCGTCGGCCTTGTCTTGCCGCCGCGTCCCGCCGGTTTGTCCGGCTGGCTGACAACGGCAAGGATTTCGTGCCCGGCGCCGGCCAGCGCCGACAACGTCGGCAGGCCGAACGGGCCGCTGCCGAAAAACACCAGACGCGACGCACCCGCATTTTCCTCAGGCATTCCCGTACAATTCCTTGCCCAGGGTGAAAGCGAGAATATTCATGTCGACGAACTTCGGCTTGACGCAGTGGCGGATGGCTTTTTCCCATACATCATCCGAAAAATCCAGAACGCCCGACAAGCATCCGAGGATGACCATATTGTTCGCCTTGGCGTTGCCCGCTTTTTCGGCGGCCGCGGCGGCGTCGATGTATTTCAATTGGCGAAACGACCGCTTCAGCCTGTCTTCCATATCGTCCGGGTACGCGCCCATGCCGGACGAAACCGTCGTCGGCACCAGGCGCAGTTTGGACACGACGGCGACGCCGTTGGGCGAAAGATAGTGCGCATACCTCAGCGCTTCCATCTGTTCAAGCGACGCTATGGCAATAGCGCTCCTCGGCTCGATAAGCGGACTATGCACTTTTTCGCCGTACCGGATTTCGGCGACGACCGAACCGCCCCGCTGGGCCATGCCGTGGACTTCGTTCGTCTTGACGTCATGCCCGGCAAACAGCGCGGCGCGGGCCAGCACATTCGACGCAAGCAGAATGCCCTGGCCGCCGACTCCGGTCAACAGCACGGATTTGATTATATTCATGGGTGATTCCTCAAATGAACGCATATGCGCAAGACAAACTGATTTCGACAATGGCACTCAAAGCGAATGCGCAGGTTGTTCCCAATCGTTTCTCCGGAACCAATCCGCTTTGGGGTTGCCTGGACAGGCTCTTAGCTTAAAGCCCGCTCCACTCCCGATTCGTCACGATGGATTGCGTCGAATTTGCACATTTGCAGGCAAATGGAACACCCAACGCACGCGTCGGCATTGACCCTCGGCTGTTTGTCCGCCGCTTCCAGGGCGGGACAACCGATCTTGAGGCATGCGCCGCATTTTTTGCACTTGTCCTCAAGAACGCGGAACGGCTTTCCAAGCGTTTTCCGCTCGGCCAGCAAACACGGCGCGCGCGAAATGACGACGGACGGCTCGTCCGCTTCCGTCTCTTCCTTGAAAACCTTGTACGTCGCATCGATATCGTACGGATCGACCACGACGATCCGTTTGATGCCGCAGGCGCGGACCACATCTTCAATCGAGACGGCAACCGTCTTCTCGCCCATCAGGGTTTTGCCCGTGCCGGGGTGATCCTGGTGGCCGGTCATGGCGGTCGTTCGGTTGTCGACGATGCAGATGACCACGTTCGACTTGTTCACCGCCACGTCGAGAAGACCGGTAATGCCGGAATGGAAAAAGGTCGAATCGCCCACCATGCCGACGATTTTTTTCTTTTCCCCCGCCTTCGCCATGCCGTGCGCGACCGAAACGCCGCCGCCCATGCAGAGAATCGTATCGATGCGCGACAACGGCGGACTCACGCCAAGACTGTAGCATCCGATGTCGCCGGCGACTATGACGTCCAGCTTCCCAAGCGCCGTGAACACGCCGCGGTGCGGACATCCCGCGCACAACACCGGCGGGCGGGCGGGCAAATCCGTTGCGTCCAGTCCCATGGTGACCAGCGTGTTGTCGCGGCCCATAATGCGTTCGCGCACGGTGGAGAGCCGCTCCGGCGACAGTTCGCCAATGCCCGGCACCAGGTTCCTGCCTTCGCATTCAATGCCGAGGGAACGCACATGCTCTTCGACGAAGTCGTCCAGCTCCTCGACAATCAGCAAACGCTTCACCTTGGACGCGAATTCGCGGATCGTCGAATCCGGGAACGGATACGACCAGCCAAGCTTCAGCACGGACGCTTCCGGGAACACTTCCTTCACGTACTGATAGGCAATGCCGCAGGCGACAATGCCGAGATCGGTCGAAGCCATTTCAATGCGGTTCAGATCGCTTTTTTCCGCGCCGGAGCGAAGCTCATGCAACCGGGCCTCCACCTTGTGGCGCATTTTCCTGCCCCAGGCGGGAATCGGAACAAAACGGGGCGGATCCTTTTTGAAACCGGCGGCGACATGCGGCGTCCGTTCGCCCAATTCGACCAGGCTGCGCGCATGGCTGATGCGGGTGGTCGAACGGAGAATCACCGGCGTCGAATATTTTTCGGAAATCTCAAACGCCCGAATCATGAAATCCCTGGCTTCCTGCGCGTCGGACGGTTCGAGAATCGGGATTTTCGCAAAACGCGCATACTGGCGCGTGTCCTGCTCGTTCTGCGACGAATGCATGCCCGGATCGTCCGCCACCACGGCGACAAAACCGCCGACGACGCCGACGTACGCAAGCGTCATAAGCGGATCGGCCGCCACATTCAGTCCGACATGCTTCATCGTGCAGAACGAACGCGCTCCAGCCAACGCGGCTCCGGCGGCGACTTCGAACGCGACCTTTTCGTTTGGCGCCCATTCGCAGTACAAATCCTCCTTGTACTTGATCGCGTTTTCCAAAATCTCCGTCGACGGCGTGCCGGGATAACCGGATGCGACCGTCGCGCCCGCTTCCCACGCGCCTCTGGCAATGGCTTCATTGCCGGACATTAATTCTTGCACAGATTTCTCCTGAAGCTGCGGATGAAACAAAAACCGGATCGCCCAAGGCGATCCAGCATGGGATTTTCATTATAGTATATCGCCCGGGGCCACATTTCGTCAAGCAAGCAATCGGTCAAGTTCGCCCGCCAGCGTTTCCGCCTTTTGCGCGCCGAACAGCCGTTCCGCTTCCTCCCCGTTTTTGAACAGGATAATCGTCGGAATATTGTCGACCGCGTTGTCGACCGCCGACTCGCTATGCTCGTCGACGTTAATGCGGGCGACAACCGCGCGTCCGGCGTATTGTCCGGCCAGTTCTTCCAGAACCGGTTCAAGCAATTTGCACGGCGGACACCAGGTTCCGTAAAAATCCACCAACACGACGCCGCGGGCGACGGCTTGCCTGAACAATTCGTCAGTCAATTCGACCACGCTTTCCGCCATGGGCATCTTCCTTTATACAGCTATACGGCTTACGCCAAATTGTCGGAAACCGCCGAAACCAGCTCCGGCTCCTGCTGCAAACCGACGAAGCGCTTCACTTCCTTCCCATTCTTGAAAACAATCAGAGTCGGAATTGACGAAACGCCATACTGGCTCGCCGTCGCCGGATTGGCGTCAACATCGATTTTCGCCACCACGGCCCTGGCGTCCAGCGAGTCCGCCACTTTTTCGATAATCGGGCTTTGCATGCGGCACGGCGGGCACCACGTGGCCCAAAAATCAACCAGCGTAACACCGGAACCAACGACGTCCTTGAACGTAGTATCGCTCAACTCCTTCACTTTGCCAGACATGGCTGCCCTTTCAAAAAACGTTTAGGAAACATGCCCTCCCGTATACGTACTGTACCGGAAAAAGCCGCTCCCCGCCAGACAATTATTCCGTATGCGACGCGCCGTTGACCGGCGCTCTGTCTTTGGGTATAGTTTTGCTATAATTGTCTGTGAATTATCCGTCATTATCCTTTCAAGGGATTTGAGAATGCAAGGAACAACCATCATTTTACCCGCGCGTGCGCGGAACATTCGGCCCGGACGGCTCTGCGCCGTCTGCCTTGCCGTTTGCCTGGGCTTGTTTTCCGTTCTTGCGGGCGAGAGCGCGCCAACCCTGCCCGGCGCTTCCGGCCCCATGCCCGCGCCGGAAAGCATGGAAAAACAACCCGAAGAAAACGTCGCCTACAAAGACAAGGTGGTCGTCATTCCGATCAATGGCGCGATCCTCGGCAAACCTTTTTCCGACATGCCCGAACGGGTAACGAAAGCGCTGGACAAGGCGGATGAAGACGGCGCGCGGCTCGTCGTGCTGGAAATCGATTCGCCCGGCGGAGAAGTCGGCGTTTGCGACACGCTGGCGAAGCGTATCTTCGAATCCGACACTCCGACCGTTTCGCTTGTGCTGCACAAGGCGGTTTCCGGCGGCGCGATGCTCGCCAACGCCGCCCGTGAAATCGTCATGACCCGCACCGCCCGCATCGGCGACATCCAGCCCATGCAAATGGCGCTCACCGGCAACGCGCCTTCCATGGACGATCGCACGGCGGAAAAAATCGAAGTCGACATCCGCACCATCATGAAAGTCTATGCCGAACATTACGGCCGGCCCGTCGCGGTGGTCGAAGCCATGGTCAGCCGCTCGTCGTCGCTGTACCAGGTCCATTTCACCAACAGTTCGACCGAATACCTGACCGGTCATCAGCTTGAACTGCTGGAGGAAAATATCGCCAAGGGCCGCGATCCCCGCCATATCGCCGACACCAAAATCATCAAGCCCGAAGGCAAACTGCTCGAACTGTCCGGGCCGGAAGCGGTGGAATACGGCCTCGCCCTCGAAGTGGTGGACAGCGCCAACGCGTTTTATGCATCGCGCGGCATCGACAAGGACGATATCCACCGGGTCGAGATCGCCCCCGGCGAACTTGATCTGAAAAAACTCATCCCGTCCATCGACGATCTCGGCCTGCCGATCTGGGTCATTGTGCTCCTTGGCGTGTTCCTCGTCGTCGGCGTCGCCGGCATCGTCACCGAATTTCAGGCGCCGGGCAGCGGCATTCCCGCCGCCATCGGCATTATCGGATTCGTCTGTTTCTTCTCGACCCTGTTGATGCACGACCGGGGCAGTCCGCTCGGGATCGTCATCTTCCTCATCGGCGTCGGCCTGCTGGTCGTTGAAATCATGGTCCTGCCCGGATTCGGCGTGGCGGGCATTGCCGGCATTATCGCGATTCTGGGCGGTCTCCTGCTCGCGTTCACGCCCGACTGGAAGTCCGACTACATGAGCACATTCATGTGGCATGAAGTCGGAGCATTCATCCTGCTCATGTTTCTTGGGCTGCTCGGCGCCGTCATGGCCATCTGGTTCATTTCCGAATACGGGCAAAAACTGCCCGTCATCGGCAACCTGTTCATGACCAGCTCGCTCGACGCCGGCAAAAATCCAAACCCGGAAACCATACGGGAAGAACCAGCCGAATCGGCGCGCCTGCGCCTGCGCGAACTCGTGGGACAGGAAGGCATGGCCGAAAGCATGCTGCGGCCCGCCGGCAAAGTGCGGCTCGACTCGGGAACGCTCCTCGATGTAGTGACGGACGGCGTCTATATCGAGGCGGGAACGCGGGTCGTCGTCACCAGCGCCGCGCCCAATCTCATTACCGTCGGCGGCAAGCGATAACCGATTTTTTTTGCGGCGGATTCCGGGCATCCGTCCGGGTTCCCGTTTTTTTTCATCCACGGAGGAGAAGCTGCATCATGAACGACATTCTCGAAAACCTTTCCCCCACCATTATCGCTGGAGCGGCGCTGGCGCTGTTCATCCTGGCGCTTATCGTCTTCTTCGTCATTTTC
>DAIPJX010000197.1:0-4632 GCA_036770065.1 Planctomycetota bacterium | reverse complement strand
TATGTTCCACCCATCCTATTTCAACCACCCGCGCTCTTTGTAGTATCGTATCGCACCCGGATGGAGCGGCGCGCCGGACTGGGCCGCGGTCGCTGTTTCCGGACGCATGAATTCACGAATTTCAAAGCAGGCCTCGCCGGCGACATCGATATCGTCCCACATCGTCTTGGTGATGCGGTAGGCCAATTCCTCGTCCATTGTGTCCGAAACCGTCATGACGGCCCAGGATGTGGCGGTAACATAATCCTCATCCTGTCCCACATAGGTATTGGCCGGAATCGTAAATAAATCCCACCCCTTATTGACGTCCGTATATTTCCTGACCCCTTCTTCGCCGAGTGAAATCAACCGGATGCCGGGCGAATTTTCAAGCTCCTGAAGACTGGTTTTGGGATAGGTGCCAAGCCCGAAACCAATGTCGACAATGCCATCGGCCAAAGCCGCCGACATGTCGCTGTCCGACATGAAGCTGATTGCGCCGCCCGCCGCCGTAATGCTCGCGGGAGTAATGCCGTAAACAACCTCCAGATAATCGAGGATGAAAATGTTCAACGCCGAACCTTGCGGTCCCAAGGCCAAACTTTTTCCCTCCACATCGGCAAGAGTTTGAATATTCGTATTGCCGGCAACGGTGTACGCTTGCACCGTGGCGGGGAAAAGAGTCGACAAATGGCTCATGCCGGATATTTTTTCCTTAAAAGGCCCTTCGCCGCGATCGGCCCAATAATGCATGCACTGATGGCAAAACCCTATATCCGTCTGACCGCGCGAAAGAGCGATATAATTGGAAAAACTGCCGCCGGGGCCGATGCTGGCGACAATATTGCCCTTGTCCGCCCAAATGGGAGCAATCGACGCAGCCATGTTATACATGCCGCCTCCCGGCGCGCTGGCGAATACGCTGATGAATTGAGGTTCTTCATAGCGAAGCGATTCTTCCTCGACCGCAAACGCCGCCATGCCCATAAGCGCGGTCAACGCGGCCAGCAAACACAAATAGTTCCATTTCTTCATCATGACCTCCCCTGTTCGCAGTATAAACAGCACTGTCCACCATACAAATGGCCCAGCATCATATAGATCCGCTATACTTCATCTTCCATTTCAATCGTTTCCTGTTTGGCGTCTTTTCTGGAATTGAGCAACAGCACCAGCGCCACCGCGATTCCCAACATCGCCAGCGCCGCCGCATTCATGCTTTTCATCAAATAGCGATTCTCGCCTATGACATAACAGGACACAGCGAAAATACCCAATGCAAGCCATCCTTGCCAGTCTTTCATATCTTTCTCCTTCCCCATATACGCGGATTTTTCTTTTTCCATTTCACCCGGCCTTCATGGACGGACGGCAATTGCCTCGGCGCTGATTCTTGAACGTTGCAACAAATAGAAAACGACCAAAAGCGCCATGCCCATCGCGTCCGTTTCCCAACCGGGCGTCATCAGCAACAAACCCGCCGCCGCAAAGCCAATCCGTTCATAAAAGCGCAAACGGGTTCTGCACCAGCCTTCAATGGCGGCGCCCAAACTCCAGCAACCGATTATGGAGGTAATGGCGACGAGAGTGATTTCAGGCACGCTTCCATACAGCAGCATGACCGGCTGGTAGACAAAAATGAACGGAACAATGAATGCGACCAGGCCGATCCGGAACGACGTCCAGCCTGTCGCCGATGGGCTTGCCCCTGAAATGCCGGCGGCCGTAAAGGACGCAAGCGCGACCGGCGGAGTGATGACGCAAATGCAACCGTAATAGAAAATGAACATGTGCGCGCAGATAGGCTCGACCCCAAGCTTGATCAACGCCGGCGCCATAATCGTCGCGACGCTGATATACACGGCGGACGTGGTCATTCCCATGCCCAATACAAGCGCAACAATGGCGACAAGAACAAGCGTGAAGAGCAGGTTGCTTCCGCTGATTTTCAGAATCTGGTTGGCAAACAGCAAATTCAAGCCCGTATTGGTGACGCCGCCAATGATGATTCCGGCGGCGGCGGCGGTCACGCCGACTCCGGCTGTATTCTGCACGCCCTTGGTAAGCCCGGCCAGAACGCGCCGACCGTCCATGCGCGTCCACGTGCGGAAAAATGTGATGACGACAAGCGACAACATCGCCATCAAGGCACTGTATTGAGCGCTTCTTCCAATAGCCATGAGCCAAACAACCACCACTATAGGAATGGCCAACTGCCAACCGCCCCGGGTCGTATTCCAAAGATTCGGTATATCTTTTTCCGGCGTGCCTTGCAGATTCATTTTTCGGGCGCGAAAATCGACGATGAAGAAAACGCAGACAAAGTACAAGAGCGCGGGCAAAACCGCGCGAGCGGCGACTTCAATATACGGCTTGTTGATATACTGCGCCAGGATGAATGCGGTCGCCCCCATCATGGGCGGCATGATTTGTCCGCCGGTTGACGCGACAGCTTCCACCGCACCGGCGAAGACGGGGTCGTACCCAATCTTCTTCATGAGCGGAATAGTGATGCACCCGGAACCGGCGACATTCGAAATGGCGCTGCCGGAGATGGTGCCAAGGCTGGCGCTCGCGACAACAGCGGCCTTGGCCGGGCCGCCGCGCGACCGCCCGGTAATGGCGGTGGCGAATTCAATGAAGAACTTGCCCGCCCCGCTTTCTTCCAACAATGCCGCAAACATCATGAACAATACCACGTAGGTGGAAATAACCTGCACCGGCATGCCGAACACGCCGTCCGTCCGCATAAAAACGAAATCCACCATATTGGTGTACGACATGCTGGCACGGCGGAAAAAACCGGGCAAATAACGGGCGAAACAATTTTGCGCAAAGAAAAACACGGCAATGGCCACCATCGGTATCCCGGCAACCCGGCGGGCGAGTTCCAGCAAAACAACCATATATATCGTGCCAAGAACGATATCGCCCACTTCCGGCATGCCTGCGCGCATCATATACCCGTTGATGTCATAGAGCACAGACACGGCAATGGCGAAAACGGCGGCGGCAAGACTGAAGTCAACCCAATTGGCCAGCCTTGAACGGGTTTTACTGAACGGCTTCGCCATGAGAACGATAATCATCATGCTGCCCAGGAACATGTGGCGAAACGCCAGTGCGGTCGGGCTTCCCCATATGCCGGAGATAATATGCAGCATGGCAAGAAACATAAGCAGAATTTGCGTAACCAGTGTACGCGGATTTTTTCCCGTCATTATCGACATGAAGGATTCCTTTTATAATGAAGCAAGCGGTTCTTGCCGTTCCCAAAAATCAAAATTACAGCGTCGAGGGCGAACGGTACAAAACAGTCCCATCGATAATGGTCGCCATGGGCGTAAGCATCTTGTCGCCTTGCAGCGTGTTTCCGTGCACATCTCGGTACATGACAGGAGCGTCGACCAGTTTGAAAATCGAAATGTCGGCACAGGTGTTTTCTTGCAGCGTCCCCATGTCGCCGGCCGCTCCCATTTGCTTTGCGGCGTTCGCCGTCACGGCGGCGACGACCTGTTCCAAACTCATGCCCAACGCCAAATGCTTCGTCATCACCATGGGCAGACTAAAGACAAACGGGTGATTCCAGTTTTCCATATTCAAATCGGTGCTTATGGTATCAGGCAAAAAACCCTGCTCTATCGCCTGTTTCGCCACCACCAGCGAAAAATTCCCCTGTCCTTGCGACACATCGAAAATGACGCCGCGTTTTCTTGCATCCAGGATTTTCCCGTCAA
The DNA here is from genome assembly GCA_036770065.1 of Planctomycetota bacterium. Classification (GTDB taxonomy): domain Bacteria; phylum Planctomycetota; class SZUA-567; order SZUA-567; family SZUA-567; genus JAJBSZ01. The sequence goes on along the minus strand of DAIPJX010000197.1, from coordinate 916 downwards.
CCCCGCCGTCGGCAATCAGCGTATCGCCAAATCCCTGATACATGTGGCACATGACATCGCCTGGACGAAGCATGGCGGCCAGTTCTCCCATTGGTATGATTGGATCGGTCGGATGGATGAACAATCGGGTATTGAAGCGCGCGGCCATTTTCAGCCCCTCTTCGAACGGCCTCAGGCCAAGATCGCCAAGCACCGATTTACTGACGCGCATTTTCAATCCCACGATGCGATCGCCGCACAACTCGAACGCTTTCTCGAACAGCGACACATCCCAAACGGACGGATCGATATTTTCGGGAAACTGGCGGGACATCATCTGCCCGCCCGCGCTTAAATGCAACATGATTTTTGTTTTTGTCTCACACTGATCCAAAAGACGCAACAACCCCATATAGTTGGACACTCCCGAACTGCCCGCATCAATCGTGGCCGTTACGCCGGAAGGAATTCCCGCCAAATCGGCCGGCATTCCGATATAATTGCCGCGCCAGAAGCAATGCGAATGCACATCTATTATTCCGGGAAAGACCAGGCATCCGGTTGCATTGATTTCTATTTTTCCCTTTTCAACCACGGGCTTATTGGTCCATGCAATCGTTCGTTTTTTAATGCCGAGATCGCCAATAGCGTCCAACCCAAGCGCCGGATCGAACAGTCGACCATTACGAATAACCATATCAATAGACAACGATACGTCCTCCAAGCAATGAGATCGGGAAAAAAGGAAAAGGAATTGTCAAAAAACAGCAGGGGGTACACTCAGCATACGAGGTTGACAAAAACACTATAAACCACGAACATCTGTTCGTAAAGGATCTTAAATTACCAAAATGCGTGCAATATTTATTACACTGGAGATGATATGAATCTTCGCCAACTTGAATACATAGTTGCGATTGCGGATGAGGCGAATATC
>DAIPJX010000196.1:0-4653 GCA_036770065.1 Planctomycetota bacterium | reverse complement strand
GCCGTATTCGGCGCCGCAATAGGTGGCAATCAGCATCATGCAGGCGACTGTCGGGTCCATGCCCCAAGTGAAAGGCAACAGAAGCGCCATGGCAATGGTCCCGTTGATGCCCGGGATCATGCCGCCGACCGTTCCCCAGGTAACGCCAATCAAAATGGCGATGAATGACTCAACCGACGCAAGCGCATGCAATCCCAGTAAAAAATTGTCCATGGTTGTTCCTTCCCGGGTTAGTTAAACAAGGGCGAAAGAACACCCAATGGCATACTGACGCCAAGGCCATAATGAAACATCCCGAACAATACGGCGACGGCGCCGATACATGTGAACGCTATCTTCTTCACGTTCCGCTCGCCAACGCTGGTCATGATTGCAAGTATGAGAAGCGGCGTCATAATCAGATAGCCGACGCGTTCCAGAAGCAGGTAGTACAGGAATCCCGCAATACAGATAAGAACAACAGGAAGGTTGTTTTTCTTTTTCTTTTCTTTTTCCGGAGCGCCGTTTTTAATGGCCAGAATCGATCCGATGACATGCATAACGCCGATGGCGATCATCATCCACGAGACAATGCGGGGCATTGCCACGGGACCGGCCGGATCCATGGTCTTGACGCCAGCCAGCTCGGATACCGCAAACAGGGCGACAACGCCAACAACAATGGCGATTACCCCAAACATCCAATCGTCTTTTTTAAACAAGGAGCGCCTCCTGCCTATTGTAAAGCTGCTTCCCGCCGGGATGGTGGATGCCGGCGGGAAACGGCCCGTTCAATAAAATCCAGTTTTTACATACCGGCCAGGGATTCCTTCAATTCCTCTTCCTGGCGTTCCATGACTTTATAAAACTCGTCGCCGGGCAGGAATGACGGAATGAGCGTGTTCGTTGTGTAATAGGTGATAAAATCGGGGTCCTGCATCATTTCCTGGAGAGAGGCGAAAATAGCGTCCTTGATCGGCTGGGGCGTGCCTTTTTTGACGACAATGCCGCGGAATTTTTCAACGGTTGTTTTATAGCCCAGATCCTGAAGGCTCGGGATATCGATGCCGGGCACTTTATTGAACATGGCGAGCACGCGGATTTTTCCGCCTTCGGCGGCGGCTTGCACTTCGCTGTATTCGCCGACGCCGGCGGTAACGTGTCCGCCAAGCACCGCGACAACGCCTTCACTGCCGCCGTCAAACGGAACGACCGGAACATTGACGCCGGCCTCGGCCATGAATTTGCGGGCTGCGACAAACTCGGTGTTGCCGGCGGTGCCGCCGGTAAAGCTCAACTCGCCCGGACGCTTTTTCGCGTCCGCGATAAAATCTTCAAGAGTCTGATACTGGGAATCCGCGGATACGAAAAGGCAAACGCCATCGATGAACAACATGGCAATCGGGTCGAAATCGCGGTAGCTGATCCCCATATTGTTCTGAAGGGGCGATGCGATAAATGTCGAGGAAACACCCTGAAGGATGGTTCCGTCCGCAGGTCCCCTGGCGGTTCTGTTCCAGGAGTTCGCGCCGGATGCGCCGGTCCAGTTTTCCACGACAACGACTATATTGTGTTTCTTTTCCAGAAAACGGCCAATGGCGCGCATCATGATATCGCCGGCCGAACCGGCCGAGGAGTGCCATACCGCCGTTATTCTGTTTGGCGGCCAATCGCCAGCCGTAATCGTGCCAGCCAAGGACAGCGCCACACACGCTACCGCAATCATCCACACTTTTTTCATGACTTTCTCCCTGTAGAGTGCCCCACCCCGCCGTACGTTCGGCGTGATTAAAATGCGATTCGCTACGCCGTTGCCCTCTTCTTGTTCAGTGTGTTGATAAGGCCCCCGTTATCCAGATACTCGCGCACCGCTTTCGGAAACGGAGGAAATGGATAGGACTGGCCAAGCGTTTCGTTGCAAACAACCCCTTCTTCAAAGTCAATGGTCAGAATATCGCCTTCCCGCGCCTTGTCCGACGCTTCAGTACAAACGATCACCGGCAATCCTATGTTGATGCAATTTCGAAAAAAGATCCGCGCGAATGTCCGCGCCACCACCGCGCCCACGCCCGCGCCCTTGAGCGACAGAGGCGCTTGCTCTCGGCTCGAACCATAGCCGAAATTTCCCCCCGCAACGATGATGTCTCCCGCCGCAATTGATTGGGCAAACCCGGGTTTGACATTTTCCAGCACGTGTCGTCCCAGTTCGGACGGTTCGGTCAGAGTCATGTATTGAAATGGCAGAATTTCATCGGTTGCGACATTGTCGCCCATTTTCCAGCATCTACCCATTATGCGTCCTTTCCTGATGCGGCAATGCATCCTTGCGCGGCCGACTCGGCCACCGTCGCGGCGCTTGCCAGGTAAACAATGCCGCCGCCGCCCATTCTGCCGTCCATGTTGCGCGGCGAATTGGCAATGCACACTTCGCCTTCGGCCAAAATCCCGGCATCATGGCCGCCGCAACCGCCGCACGCCGGCGATCCGATTATCGCGCCCGCATCGTGCAGCGTTTTGATGTAGCCCTTTTCCAACGCCTGGTTGTAAATTCGGCGGGACGCGGGAATAACCAAAAGGCGAACGCCGGGCGCAACCGTACGGCCGGCAAGCACCCGCGCCGCTGTTTCGAGATCGCGAAGCAAACCGCCCGTGCACGCGCCGATAAATGCCTGGTTGACGGGTATTTTCTTCGCCGCGATTTCAGCCAGCGGCTTGGCGTTTGTCGGCAGGTTGGGAACCGCTATATTGGGTTGCATCGCCGCGACATCGAACAGTTCCACCCGTTCGTACGCGGCGTCCTCATCTTCCGAGTCGGGGAACATCGCATTCTTTGCGCCCATTTCCATGGCGAGCACGCAGCACATGGTCCGTTCTTCCGTGGACATTTTTTGCGCCGCCGGACCGTGAAATTCCACCGCCATATAATTCGCCCCGTCGGGACCGAAGCGGTGAAGCACTTCATTCATGATGTCGCGCGCATCGAGAAATGCCGGCTTTTCACCGTTCAGGACGACTTTGACGGTATGGGGAACCTGAAACCAAATACGCCCGGTGACCAGCGCCGCCGCCATTTCTGTCGCGCCAATGCCGGTCGCGAACGCGCCCAGGGCGCCTTCGCCGGTCGTGTGGGAATCGGTGCCGACGATGATTTCGCCGGGACCGGCCAGCCCCGCTTCAAGCATGACGATATGGGAAATACCGCTGCCGCAATCAAAGAAATGCGGGATTCCGTGTTCTTTGGCGAACGCGCGCATGGCGCTGTGGTGCTTGACCGCCTTGACCGTGGTGGACGGGCTGTGATGATCGATGACAAACGCGACCCGCTCCGGCGCCCATACGCGCGGGTTCGTGATGGCGGTGAAATTCTTCATCACCAACCCCGCGTTATTGTCGTGAATCATGGCGCGATCAATCGCAACGTCAACGATCTCGCCGGGAACAACCGTTTCCTTGCCGCACCCCCGGGCAAAGATTTTTTCCGTACATGTCGGCATTGCCTTTCCTTCCCGTTACAATTGACAAGTGACCGCCTTGTCAAACGCGTCATGAATGGCGTCCATGGCATCGCCCGAAAATGCGGCATTGCCGACCACCAGCACAGGAACGCCCGATGCGGCGAATGCGTCGACCGCCGCTTTCGGAGCGGGCTTGTATCCGCAGGCAAGCAGATACTCATACGCGCCGTCGATTCGCCCTTCCCTGCCGTCATCCGTTTTGTAGCTCATCCCGTTCGCGTCGATACTCTGCACTGTGGCGTGGCGGTGTATTTCAAGATTGGCTTTTTTGAGCCGTTCTTCCATAAAGTGCCAGCGGGCAATGCCGTTGGTGGTGATGGGATCGCGAGGATCATTGCCTATGAGAATGGGGCGTTTGCCGTGCGCAATCAAATGGTCGGCCAGTTCATAGCCAACCAGCCCGTCGCCAATGACGACGTATTCCTTGCCGTTCACCTCTCCCGAACGGAGAAATTCCGCCGACTGGCGAACAACCGCGCCATCGACCTTGATGGGCGGACGAATCGCGTCGCCGCCGATCGCAAGCACGATCAAGTCCCACGATCCCGCGGGAACCGAATTCACCTCCTTGCCCATGACAAATGCGACGTTCTGTTTCGGCAATATCTTTTCGTAATACTCGATGACATTCATATACGGCGTTTTGCCCGGCGTCATGCTGGCAAGCCGGAACATGCCGCCCAGGACGGCGTCACGTTCGAAAACGGTTACGTTATGACCGCGTTGCGAAAAAATATTCGCCGCCTCCAGCCCGCTGACGCCGCCGCCAATGACGCAGACGTTTTTCGGTTGCGCGTCTTTTGAGACGGTAATGACTTCCTCCCGTCCAAGGATCGGATTTTGAAGGCAGGCGGCGGAACTCTTGTTCTGTTCGCGGCGGGTTCGGCATCCCTGATTGCAGCCGATGCATTTCCGGACAATAACATCATTATTGCCCACCGATCTCGCCCAATTGCCGTCGGCAAGCGATGTGCGGCCCATGGCGATGAAATCGGCTTCGCCGTTTTCGATTATTGCTTCGCCAACCTGCCAACTGACAATGCGCCCAACCAGAATCACCGGAATATCAAGCGCATCCTTGAGCGCCTTGCCAAGCGCACGCAGGTGCCCCTCTTCGATTTCCGACGGCGGACATTCCCACTCCTCGCTGGCGGGCATG
>DAIPJX010000013.1:0-17432 GCA_036770065.1 Planctomycetota bacterium | reverse complement strand
TGCGGCATATGCCGCTCTCGGGATTGAAACATTGGCTGGACGACTTGGGCGAACCGCTGGAATGCGCCGACGGGTTTCACTATTTTCCCAAAAGCAATTCGGCGAGAGCCGTGCGCGACGCATTGCTCGCGCGCGCGGAAACGCTGGGCGTCCGCATTCTCTACAACAACCGCCTGACCGATATTCCCGAATCGCACGACGCGCTCGTCATCGCCACCGGAGGAAAGAGCTGCCCCGACACCGGCTCCACCGGCGACGGCTATGCGCTGGCCGAAAAGCTCGGCCACGCCGTCAAACCGCTCCACCCCGGACTGGTCGGCTTGCAAACAAAAACCGTGCCGCCCGAACTCGCCGGACTGGTCCTGCCCGACGCATTCGTTTCATTCAAGCGAAAAGGGAAAAAAGCCGTCTCCGATCAAGGCGAATTGCTCCTCACCCACACCGGCGTTTCCGGCCCGGCAATCCTGGACATCTCGGGAGAAGCCGCCGAAGCGCTGGGCGAGGGGACCGCCCAACCGCTTCGCCTCGGCATCCGCTGGGCGGCGGAACTCGACGGAAATTTCTGGCTGGAACAATTCAAGCAATGGCGGAAAACGCACGGCAACGCGCCCCTCTCCAACCGCATCCGGGAATTCATCCCCCTCCGCCTCGCCCGCTGCCTGTGCCGCATGGCGGGCATAAGCGAAGCGGGCAACAACACCCCCGCAACCATCACGGCGAAACAGCGCGACACGCTCGCCGGCCTCCTGGGCAATTTCCAGGCCGACATAAGCGGAACCGACGGATGGAACAAGGCGATGATAACGCGAGGCGGCGTCGACACGACCCAAATACACCCGGCCAGCCTGGAAAGCAGGCTGGCCGGACAGGTATACTTCGCGGGAGAAGTGCTGGATATCGACGGCCCGTGCGGCGGCTACAACCTGCACTGGGCTTTCGCCAGCGGAGCGCTCGCGGGAGAACGCGCCGCAACCTCATAACCCGGCGGCATGCTCCAAAAAACACTTCACATCCGTCATGAACCGCGCCGCCAGCGACCCGTCAATCGAACGGTGATCGCTCGACATTGTGATCTTCGCCTGCGGAGCAACCTCTATCCGCCCGTCAACCACAATCGGCGCGTCCTGCGTCTTGCCCATGGCGATAATGCCCGCTTCGCCGGGATTGACGATGGCGACGAAATCGTCCACCGCGTACGCGCCCAAATACGAAACGCTGAACACGCCGCCGCTGCAATCCTCCGGCGTCAACAAACCGTCCTTGGCCTTGGCCGCCAACCCGCGCGTTTCGGCGGCGATGTCGGAAAGGCTTTTCCTGTCCGCGTTCTTGATCACCGGCACCACCAGGCCCTCGTCCGGCAACGACGCGGCAAAACCAATGTTGTAATCAACGCGCGGCACCAGGCCGTCGGGCGTATACACGGACGCAACCTTCGGGTTCTTGGCGAGCGCAAGAGACGCGGCCTTGATCGCCATATCGTTGAAGGTGGCCTTCAATCCCTCTTTTCGCATGGAATGGCGCCGGGCGATGCACGACGACATGTCCACCGTCACCGTCAGATAAAAACAGGGGATGTGCCGTTTCGACATCGCCATGCGATCGGCGATGGCTTTGCGCAAAATGCCCGGACGCTCCGGCGGGCCGCCGCGATTGTCGATTTCCGACCAGTCGAAATCGCCGTTGACCCGGTCCACCGGCATCGCCGGCTCAGGCAAAAACTCGTCCGAATTGGAAATGACCGCGAGAAGATCGCCCCGCGCTATCCTGGTCCCGGCCAACGCGACCAGACGGCCTATGCGGCCGCCGGTCGGCGAGGAAAAATCGGCTATGGCCTTGTCGATTTCATAGCGGAACAAAGGAGTGCCGCGCTCAATCACGTCGCCTTCCCCAACCAACCATTCGACCAGCGCCGCACGGGGAAACAACTCCGGACAGTTGTCCGGGGAAAACCGTATCTCTTTCATTCGGTCCCGCCGTCTGCCGAAACGCCCGCATACGCCATAAAGGCGGAAGGCAGATTCTCAATGATGTCGGAGGCGATCAGCCCATGCACGCCCTTGCCGCATATGCCGATGTCGCCCGCCAAACCGTGCAAATGAACACCCAATTTCGCCGCCTCGAACGGCGGCAATCCCTGACCCACCAACGCCGCAATCACCCCGGACAACACATCGCCGGACCCCGCCGTCGCCATGCCGGGATTGCCGGTCTGATTGGCATAGACATCCGTGCCGTTCGTCACAATAGTCTCGTGCCCCTTGAGCGCAACGACGGCGCCGGACAGCTTGGCGTATTTGACCGCGTAGTCACGGCGTTTTTCCTGAACATCGGCGACCGTTTTGCCGGTAATGCGGGCCATTTCGCCGGGGTGCGGAGTGATAATGGTCGGAGACTGGCGTTTCCGGATAATCATGACGTCGGTCCCGATGGCGGAAAACGCGCCGCCGTCGATAATGAGCGGCGGATAGATTTCCGGAATCAAAAGCCGCATCAACTCGCCCGTATCGCCCGCCACCGGCAAACCCGGGCCAAGAATCACGCAATCGGTCTCGCGCGCCGCCTCGACCAGAATCTCCCGCGCGTCCATGGCCGGAGCGCCGCCGGGCGTGTCGGGAATGGGCAAGGTCATGATTTCCATCATGATCGTCTCGGCTATGTAATTCATGCTTTTGGGAATCGCCCACAAAACAATTCCCGCGCCGGAACGCAAACACGAACGGCACGCCATCGCGCCCGCGCCGGTCATGCCCGCCGACCCGGCGATGACCAGAATCCGCCCGGCCAACCCCTTGTGACATTCCCTGTTCCGAACCGGCAGGGGAGGCAATTCAGCGCGATTGGTATATTCCATCATTCAGCCTTTCCGGCCCGGCGGGCATGCCCGAGAATGCGGGCTGCCGCCACCGCGGCGCCAAAACCGTTGTCGATATTGACCACGGTTATGCCGGGCGAACACGAGTTCAACATGCCAAGAAGCGCGGACAGCCCGCCTAGGGACGCGCCGTATCCGACCGAAGTCGGAACCGCGATGACGGGAGCCGGAACCAGCCCCGCCACAACGCCGGGAAGCGCTCCCTCCATGCCGGCAACCGCGATAATCACGCGCGCCCGGCACAGCGTCTCGACCTGTTTCAGCAAACGGTGAATGCCGGCCACGCCGACATCCGCGATAATGCGATTGGCAACGCCGAGCGACGTCAGCGTAAACGCCGCCTCTTCGGCAACCGCCAAATCCGACGTTCCCGCCGCCGTGATGGCGACCCAGCAATCGGGGTTTTCCGTTTCGGGCGGAGTTCCGGCCAGCGCCGCCGACGCGTGGGCGGAAATGCGTATGTCGGGAAAGGCCGCCTGGAGCGCATCCATCGTTTCGCGGCTGGCGCGGGTGACCAGCGCGTGGCCTTGTTTTTCCAGAAGAACCCGGGTAATGGCGACCGTTTCGGCCGTGCTTTTCCCCTGGGCGAAAACCGCTTCCGGCGCGCCCGAGCGGGCGGCCCGGTCCACATCAAGCCGCGCCATGACGAAGCCGCAGGCATCGGTGACGGGGATTTCCCTGTCCTTGGCGTCTTTCATTCGCTTCCTTTTTTTGAGCCTATCCAAGCAGGCTCTTAGCGGGTACGCCTGTGTTTCGCCGCTTTATCGTCAATGCGTCGGCGTTCGAGTTCGCGGGCGCGCATTCGTCGTCGTTTCCGCTCCTGAACGAGCTCGTCATTGAGCACCACCTTGATCAAGTAGGCAAACCATACGCCGGCCGCGAATACCATGCCGATGGTAATGCACAGCCAAGTCATCGCATTGCCGCTCATAAATCGATATCCCCGCTCCGCGTGGGCGCATAGCCATCGTATCCGAAGTAGCCAAAGACATATATAGTACGATTTGAACCGGAACGCCGCAACCATAAACCGGAAGATAAGGTTGCCAACACGACCGAAATGGGTAGAATCGCCGCAATGAATACAAAACCAGACAAATTCGCACGAACGCCCCGTCGGGGGAACCATCGGCCCGAATCCCGTCCGCTCCGGCCGGATCAGATGGAACCGCGCCTGCAACCGACCACTCTCTGGGATTTCCCGTCCCAGAACTACGGCGGGAAAAAGCAGGGCAAAACCGCGTATGTCGGCGCGACTCCCAGTTACATTATCTGGAATCTGCTCAAGCGGTATACCAGGCCGGACGATCTTGTTGTCGATCCAATGGCCGGGAGCGGGACGACGCTTGATGTCGCCCGCGAGTTGGGCAGGCGTTCGCTTGGGTACGACGTCAATCCGACGCGGCGGGACATTTTCCGGGTGGACAGTCGCACGTTGCCGTTGGAGAGCGGCAAGGCGGGGTTTGTTTTTATTGATCCGCCGTATTCCACGCATGTCGATTATTCCGACGATCCGCGTTGCATTGGCAAGCTTGATGCCGCCGGGCCGGAGTATTATTCCGCCATGGACCAGGTATTTGGCGAGATCCATCGTGTTTTGGCTCCGGGCAGGCATATGGCGTTGTATGTGTCGGATTCGTTTATCAAGGGCAAGGCGTTTTATCCGATTGGGTTTTCGTTGTTTTCGTTGTTGCGGGAGCGTTTTGTTCCCATTGACATCATTTCCGTTGTCCGGCATAACAAAACGCTGGAGATGGGGAATTACCGCAAGGCGGCGGAGGAAGGCGGATTTTTCCTGCGCGGGTTCAACTATCTTTTCATCATGCAAAAACCATTGCCCCAGGCGACCGCGAAAACCGCGCATTCCCCCGGTCGCTGCAAGCGCAAACGCTAATGCCAAGTAAAATTTTCCGGTCAGGAAGAAGGACCGGCTAGAGTTGGTGCAATCTTTTTCGGGGCTTCGCCGCGCTCAGCCCGCCATGACGCATGGCATGATACTGAAAAGAATCAACCAGCGCCTGGCAGGACGCATACAGGATATTGTCGGATACGCCAACCGTTCCCCACGTATCATCACCGTCGCGCGACTGAATCACAACCCTCACCTGCGACTCGGATCCGGCGCGGCCATCAACAATATGAACCCGATAATCAGTCAAACGAAGATTGTCGAAAAACGGGTACACATGAATCAGCGCCTTCCGAAGAGCCTGATCAAGAGCGGCAACCGGACCATGATACCCCTCCGACACGGTATGCAGCTCGAACTCGCCAATCCGCACCTTGACCGACGCTTCCGACAAACAGCGATCGCCCTTCCGCTCTTCGGACGACGCCCTGAATCCCAAAAGATCAAATGACGGATTGTATGTCCCGAGTATCCGCATGACCAAAAGTTCAAACGACGCGTCCGCGTTCTCAAACGCATACCCGATTCGCTCCAAACGCATCACCTCGTCCAATACAGCCTGTTGCTTGTCCATGTGCCGCGCCAAATCGGGATAGCGGGCAATCACCGACGCGCGGCCCGAAAGTTCGGAAATAAGAATGCGCCGGACGTTTCCGACCGCCGCCGGCTGAACCGTTTCATACGTCGCGTCGTTTCGCGCCATGGCGGAAACATGCAGCCCGCCCTTGTGCGCGAATGCGCTCGCCCCGACAAACGGCTGAAAATCCCGCCGCGTCATATTGGCGATTTCATAGGCGAAGCGGCTGGTGTTGGTCAGTTTTTTCAAATTGGCCGCGCCGATTGTTTTTATGCCGCATTTCAGTTCGAGAACCGGCAGGATGGCGCAGAGGTCCGCGTTGCCGGTGCGTTCGCCGAATCCGTTTATGCAGCCTTGCACCATGCCGCATCCGTTCCGGACCGCTTCCACGCTTCCCGCGACCGCCATGCCGATATCGTTATGGCAGTGAATGCCGATGAGGGCGCCGGGAAATGCGGCTTTCACGGTATTGACGACGTCGGTGATTTGATGGGGCAGGGCGCTTCCGTTGGTGTCGCAGAGAACGACCGCGTCGGCGCGCGCATCGAGGGCGGCCTTGAGAGTGGCAAGCGCATAGTCGGGATTATGGAAAAACCCGTCGAAAAAATGCTCCGCGTCGAAAAACACCTCGTCCATCCGCTTTTTCAACCAGCCGATGGATGAGCCGATCATGGCGAGGTTTTGTTCAGGAGTGACCCTGAGAGCGTCGCGCACGTGCAGATCCCATGATTTGCCGACGATGGCGGCGGCGGACGCTCCCGACGCCGCGAGTTGCAGAAGTCCGGGATCGCGGGACGGCTGATTGGCGGCGCGGCGGGTCGAACCAAAGGCGACCAGACGGGTGTTTTTCAGGCGGGGTTTCCGCATGGCGGCGAAGAAGTCGATGTCTTTCGGATTGGAGCCGGGCCAGCCGCCTTCGATGTAGTGAAGGCCCAAATCGTCCAGCGCCCGCGCCAGGCGCAGTTTGTCTTCCAGGCTGAAATTGACGCCTTCTCCCTGCGAACCGTCGCGAAGGGTCGTATCGTAGACCATGATTTTTTTTTGTTGCGCCATGATGGTCCGGTTCAATGTCAAAAACGGTCGTAATGGATGTTCCGGCGTTGCATGCCCTTTTTCGACAGCACGTCGAGGCACGCGGCGATCATGCCGGCGGAACCGCACAAATACCCGGCCAGGCCGGACGCGTCGTCCACGCGGCGCGCGACGACGTCGGTGATAAGCCCGTATTCCTGGCAGCACGCCACCCGCTTGTCGCCGGACAAGGCGGGGGTGAAGGTAAACCAGTCGTATTGTTCGGCGATGGCGCCCAGCAGGTCGATGTAATACAAGTCCTCCGGGTTGACCGCGCCGAAGAAGAGGTGCACCGGCCGCGTCGTGTTGTTCCGCTCAATCAATTCCTGCACCATGCCGAGGAAGGGCGAGAGTCCCGAACCGCCCGCAATCCAGATGCACGGTTCGTTTCCGTCGCGCAGATGAAAGTCGCCGAACGGCGCATAGAGCGTTGCCGGGTTTCCGACGCGCATTCCGTCGAACATGTACGGAGTCAAAACGCCCGCCGGATTTTTCCGGACGATGATGTCGACGCGGTCGGTGACGGACGACGGGGTGGCGAACGAGAAGCATCGGATGGTCTGTCCCGCCGTTCCGGGAATTGCGGCCGCGAGGTTTATGAACTGCCCGGCGCGGTGGGGGATGACGTCGCCCGGTTCCAGAGCGAAGGAAAAACGCTTGATGTCGTGGGTCAAATCGGTGATCGACGCCAGGGTCGTCTGATGCGGTCCGGCGCCGAAGACGTATTCCGGCAGTTCGATTGCGATGTCGCCGGACAGGCGGAGTTGGCAGCCGAGTCGTTTTCCCGCGGCCCGTTCGTCTTCCGGTATCAGTCGTGCTTCGCTATCGGTCATCAGATTGGCGGATCCGGACAGCAGGGTGACTTTGCATTGTCCGCATTGGCCGCGCGCGCCGCATCCGGTGGGGAGGTAGAGTTTGTTTGCGCGCAGCGCCGCGAACAGCGTCATGCCGGTCCGGCATTCCAGTTTCATTCGTCCGTCGTTCAGATCGACTGTGCAGGTTGCTGTCATGATGAGCCTTTCGGCGTTGTTGCGCTCTCACCCGTTCGGTTCGTGCAACACCAGGTATTCCCGTGCGGGTTCGAGAGCCGGATGGCTGGCGTCGCCGCTCAGGTTGATGAACTCGCGCAGATGTGTGGTGGCGAGCATGGAGTTTTTCAGGGCCGTATCCTTCAGGTAGAGATCGCCCAGTTGCAGGTTGATTTCGGCGAGGTACTGCCGGTTGGCCGGATTTTCCGGCGGAATGGCCTTGAGCATGTTCCAGAGGATGCGTTCGCATTCGCTCGATCGGTTGGAGTGGCGGTAGCAGAGGGCGAGGCGCAGGGCGGCTTCGAAGTTTCCGGGTTGATCATTCAGGACGTCGCGGAATGCGTTGATGGCGTTGTCCCAGCGTCCCCGGTCGAATTCGCAGTATCCCATGTACAGCCGCGACCGGACGACGATGGGGATGTTTTCGGAATTTTCCCGGCGCAGGGTCGCGCCCGCCTGCCAGACGGCGCGGAATTTCGACAGTGCGGTGTCCGGGTCGCGAAAGCCGTGGTAGTAGACGCGTCCCAGGTTGAACTGGGTTTGCGGGTTGTCCGGATCGAGCCGCGCGGCGGTTTCGAGTTTTTCCAACGCGTCGTTCCATTCTTTTTGATAGAGCAGGACTTGTCCCCAGAGGAGCCACGCATCCGCCAGTTTGTCGTCGTAGATGGTGGCGTCTTTGGCGTTGTCCGCCGCGCGCAGGTAATTGTTCTGGTCGGAATAGGTGAGCGCCATCCAGTAGTATGCTTCGGCGCTTTCGGGTCTGATTTTCAGGGCCGACTTGAAGCGGGCGATAGCCCGCACCAGGTCTTCCCTGCCGCCGGCCTTCAGGAGTTCCCTGCCGTCCGCCATGTCGGACTGGTATTTCGCCTCGTCCTCGGCGGAGGTGGCCGCGAGTGCGGGCGGGAATGCGCCGACGGCGCACAGCATCGCTGCGAGAAAAAGACGCGTGTATTTCATTGGATGCCTCCACTACATATAGCCATACAACCGTTTCAAATATCAGATGATTGATGGAAGAAAACGGCTTCTTCATCGCGGGGGGCGTTTTTTCCGTGTGGTTGCCGTCATGGCATCGCTCCTTTACCAGAAAAAATGAAACACCATTCCCGAGAGCGGCTTCGGATAGAAGTAGGTCGATTTTTGCGGCATGACTGCGCCGGCTTCGGCGATGTCGCGGACCTGCTTCATCGGGGTTCCGCGCAGGATGAACGAGCACTGGATGCCGTTCTTCCCGCTTTTCGCCGTATCGAGCGCTTCGTCGGCGCTTTTGGTATAGGTGATGTTTTCCTTTCGGAGCAGTTTGTCTTCGTCTATGCCCAGGAGGTCGTCCATGATGAGCGAGTGGAGGACGGAGACGTCGAGCACCTTCCACGCGGGGTCGGCGTCGGGATGGCGCGCGTCCATGGGGGCGCGGTCTTTGAGCAGGAGGACGAAGAGTTTGTCGCCGTAGGCGAAGCCGAAGCACGGGAGAGCGTTTGTTTCCAGTTCTTTTTCGAGTTTTTCGGGCGTTGTGGGGGCGACGATGAAGTTCTTCTCGCACGCGGCCAGAAATTTCGCCGGATCGAAATCCTTCAGTCCGTACACCATGCGGTGCGTCGGCCAGATGACCAGTCCCGGGTCGGAATCGGGCACGATGAACATCATGATGTAATCGCAGTCGAGATCGCCCCGGAGCGGCGGCACTTGTCCGGCTTTTTGCATTTTTTCGCGCACTTCCGCCTGATAGGCGAGGGCGGTTTCGTAACGGTGGTGTCCGTCGGCGATGAAGATTTCCGGCGAAGGCATCAGGGACAGCAGGCGGTGGAGCAATTTTTCGTCGTCGACGACCCACATTTTATTATGAACGCCGTCGTCGTCGGTGATGTCGAGGAAGGGTTCGTACGAGACGAGTGAGGCGAGCGCGTCCGACACGTCGCCTTCGGGATCGGCCAAGAGTCCGAAGATGGGTTCGAGGTTGCCCCGGGTGGAGCGCATCAGGTCGAGCCTGTCCTGTTTGGGCCCGGACAATGTTTTTTCGTGCGGATAAACGCCTTCCTTGCCCCACTCGGACAGGCGGACGCGGGAGAAGAATCCGCGCCGCGCATAATCCCGTCCGCCGGTGGAGAATGTCTGCTCGTACAAATAAATGGCCGGCTTGTCCTGCACGAACAGTCCGTCCGCCCGCCACGCGTCGAGGTGTGCGGCGGCGCGGGTGTATCGGTTGTCTTTTTCGTTGTCTTCGGAGAAGGTGCGTCCGAAGATCAGGCGAACGACGTTCCTGTCGTCTTTTGCGTACAGGGCGGTTTGTTCGTCCGTGTCGATGATGTCGTAGGGCGGAGCCATGACTTTGGCCAAATCAACGACTCCGGGGTTATAGCGCCACCCCGGGAAGGGAAAAATAGAGCTCATGGTTGCGCGTTCCTTTACCTTATTTTTTCTCAATGTTCCGAATGCCCAGTTCCCGCAACTGTTTTTCGTCCACGCCGCCGGGAGCGCCGGACATGAGGTCGATTGCCCTGGCGTTTTTGGGGAAGGCGATGACTTCGCGGATCGAATCGGTTCCGACCATCATGGCGACGAGCCGGTCGATGCCGGGCGCGATTCCGGCGTGGGGCGGAGTGCCGTACTGGAGGGCGTTGGTGAAGAATCCGAAGCGTTCGGCGATCTGCTCTTCCGAGATGTTGAGCACCTGGAAGACTTTTTTCTGCAGTTCGCCGTCGTGGATTCGGACCGATCCGGAGGCGACTTCCGATCCGTTCAGGACCATGTCGTAGGCGGCGGAGCGGACGCGGTCGAGTCCGCAGTCTTCTTTCGAATGATCGGCTTTCATCATGAAGTCGATGTCGTCGGGGTTGACGGAGGTGAAGGGGTGGTGGGCCGAGACCCAGCGTTTTTCTTCCATGTCCCATTCGAACGCGGGGAAGTCGGTGACCCAGATGAATTTGAAATCGCCCGGGGTGACGAGTCCCAGCTTGGTTTGCCCGAGGTAGTTGCGGACGGCGGCGAGGCTGGCGTTGACGACGCGTTTTTTGTCGGCGGAGAAGGCCATGGCGTCGCCGGGTTTCGCGCCCATTCGGTTGGCGATGGCGTCGATTTGATCTTTAGTGAAGAACTTGACGGGCGCGCCGGCGTATTCGCCTTCGGGGGTGATTTTAATCCAGGCGAGTCCTTTGGCACCGTACGGCTTGGCGATTTCGAGCAGTTCGACGTCGAGTTCCTTCCGGCTGAACGCGTCTCCTCCGGGGATGACGATTCCCTTGATGATACCGCCCGAGGAGAGGACGGAGCGGAAGACTTTGAAGTCGACTTCGGCCATGAGGTCCGAGAGTTCGTGGAGTTCGAGGCCGAAGCGGACGTCGGGCTTGTCGCAGCCGTATTTGTCCATTGCTTCGTGATAGGTCATGCGCGGGAAAGGGGCGGCGATGTCCGCGCCGCATCCGGCTTTGAAGGCGGCCTGCATGCATTTTTCGGCGACGGCGAAGACGTCCTCCTCGTCGGCGAAGCTCATTTCCATGTCGAGCTGGGTGAATTCGGGCTGACGGTCGGCGCGGAGGTCTTCGTCGCGGAAGCAGCGGGCGACTTGATAGTAGCGGTCGCAGCCGCCGATCATGCAGAGTTGTTTGAAGAGCTGGGGGCTTTGGGGCAGCGCGTAGTATTCGCCCCAATGGATGCGGGAGGGGACGAGGTAGTCGCGTGCGCCTTCCGGCGTCGATTTCGCGAGGATCGGGGTTTCGATTTCGAGGAATTGCATGGCGTTGAGCGTTTCGCGCAGCGCCGCGATGAATCGCGCGCGCGCGGCCAGGTTTGCCTGCATGGACGGGCGGCGCAAGTCGAGGTAGCGGTAGGCGAGCCGGATTTCCTCTCCGACTTTCGCGTAGTCGTCGACTTCGAAGGGCAGTTGCGTCGATTTGGAAAACACGTCGAATGATTCGACGGCGACTTCGATTTCCCCTGTGGCCATTTTGGGATTGACCATGTCGTCGGGCCGCGCGAGCACTTTTCCGGTGATTTGGAGGACCCATTCGGCGCGGACGTCTTGCCCGAGTTTCAGGACTTCGGGTTTTTCGGTATCGAAGACGATCTGCGTCAATCCGTATCTGTCGCGCAGGTCGATGAACATCAGGCTTCCGTGGTCGCGGCGGTTTTGCACCCACCCGCTCAGGGTAACTGTTTGTCCTGCGGCGCTTTTGTTCAATTCTCCACAAGTGTGCGTGCGTTTCATTGGTCGATTGTCCTTGTTTTGGTAAAGAAGCCGTTCAACTGCGAATCGGTCATTATCGCTATTCGCGGGCCTTCGGGCAAAGAAAAAACCCCGGCCATGCCGGGGTTCTTCATTACGGTGTTTCGCGGGAGGAGGTCTTATCGTTTCAGACCGTTGACGGTCTGGAGCATTTCGTCCGAGGTGGTGATGGATTTGGAGTTGAACTCGTATGCGCGCTGGGCGGAGATCATGTTGACCATTTCCGAGATGGCGTCGACGTTTGACTGTTCGAGGAATCCCGAGAGGATGGAGCCGTATCCGTCTTCGGCGGGATTTCCCTGTTGCGCGTCTCCCGAGGATTCGGATTGCCGCCACAGGTTGCTTCCCATTGGCTCAAGCCCGGCGGGATTGACGAAGGAGAAGAGCTGGATTCGTCCGACTTCGGCCATTTCGTCTTCTCCGGGAAGTTTTTGGTAGATTCGCCCTTCGGGGGAGATTTGAACCTGGGTTTCGTTCGGGTCGATGTTTCCCGGTTGGGGGTCGAGGAAGAATCCGTCGACGGTGACGAGGCGTCCTTGATCGTCGAGGGTGAAGGAGCCGTCTCTGGTATAGGCGACTTCTCCGTTTCCGATATCGACCTGGAAGAAGTTGCGCACCATGTTGCTGTTCGGTTCTTCTATCATCATATGCGACCAGTTGCCTGTCTGGACCGCGGCTCCGACGGTCATGACGGGTGTGGTTCCGGCGACTTTGACGCCGAGGCCGACCTGAACGCCGACGGGAAGGTTGACTTCTCCGTCGGTTCCGCCCTGCAGGCCGCTGGCGCGCGTCGTTTGATAGAGCAGGTCCTGGAACTGGACTGTTTTCTTTTTGTATCCGGTTGTATTTGTATTTGTCAGGTCGTGCGCGATGGCATCGATGTAGAACTGCATTGCCTGCATGCCGGTGGCGCCGCTCCAGAGCGAACGAATCATCATGGATGGATCCCCTTTTGCGATATGTTTGGCGGTTGTTGACGCCGCAAATTATAACCGACAATTAATAATTAATAATGAATAATGAACAATGAATTAAACCAATTACACCAATTAATAATGCAAGCCTTAATGAACGTATGTAATTGTTAATTGAGTTTCATTAATACATTCATTGTTCATTATTAATTATTAATTGTCCTTTCTAGTTTCCCGTCCAGGTGCCAACACGCCGAATCGTGTCGCCCAACGTATCGTCTTGAATGGTGAGAAACTTCATATTGGTTTCATAAATTCTGGACGCTTCTATCATGTTTGTCATTTCAGTGATGGCGCTGGTGGCGGACATTTCGAGATAGCCGCCCTGCACGCCGTTCTGCCAGTTTTCCATCGTCGCTTCGTCGGAATAGAAACGGTTGTCGCCGACTTTGACCATATTGTAGAACTCGGGGGTGCGGAACACGCCGAGCTGGCCCAGTTCTTCGGTTCCTTCGGGGGTGACGTTGAGGATCATGCCTTCCTTGTTTATGGTAACGTTGGCGTATTGTTCCAGGGGAACGGTTATCGGGTCGCCGTCCGGTCCGAGGACGAGGTCTCCTCCGGTTGTTCGGAGGACGCCGTTGTCGTCGGGGATGAAGTGGCCGTCGCGGGTAAAGTAGACGTCTCCTTCCTGCGCGTTTTCGGGCCTGACCATGAAGAAGGAGGATGTGTTCGAGTTTGGCTCGTCATGGAGCGCGACGTCGAAGACATTGCCGGTGAACTGCATCGGTCCCGGTTTGAGATTGGTGATGGTGGTGTCGTTCCAGACGCCTCCGCCCGATTTCATCAGAATTTTATCCCACAGGAATTGTCGTTCCGGATGGAATTCGTTTTCGACCGGCACTTCGGTGAATATCGACCAGTCGGGTTTGAAGCCGGTGGTGTTTGTGTTTGCCAGATTGTTGGAAATGGTTGCGTGGCGTTGCGTTTGCACCATAGCCCCCATGGTTGAAAGATACATGCCGTAAATCATGATAGGCAGACTCCGTTTCCTGATGTATCGCCGTTTTTTCCATCCCCCGATGGAATATGGGCGTGTTGTTTGAAAATGCAAGTGTCATGCCAATATATTCGAAAAAGATTGATTTATTTTTCAATGTGCTTGTTTATAACAGGTTGCGAATGATAAATTTTTGAAAATTTGTATTGCGCTGTGATATTTTTCAATTTCTCCGAAATTTTTCGGCAGAAAGTGCCGTTGGAAGTGGAAGGAAAGGATTTTTTTTGAAAGGGCGGGTGTTGTTTTGGCAAGTAGGGGGTATGCCGGTTGCGTTCTGGTCTGCGTACCGGGGTCTTTCTTTGAGGGACTGACTGGGGATGCCATGATTGTTCAATGCGTACACTGCCGCCGGATTCGTGTTGATGGTGTGTATCGTCTTCCGTGGCCGGGTGAGTTGTCCGGCAGGGTGTCGGAGGTTTATTGCCCTCGTTGCGCGGAGGAGATGATTATGCGTATTCGCGCCGGCGAGTTTTCTGTCGACGCCATGGCGGGCAAGCGTGCGGCCAACGGGTAGTGTTTGTATTTTTGACGGGAATAAACAAAACCAGCGCTTTTTGGGCGCTGGTTTCTTTGTGTAGCGACTCGAATGTTGGAATCTACTTATGCTTGCGCTTGCAATCGCCTGATGCGTCGTTTGCCAAGACAACGCATCAGGATGATCGCGCCAACGGCAATGCCGGTGACGTCTGTGTAAAATTCCGGGATAATCATGAAAATGGCGGCAAAAAGCAGAAACGCGCGTTCGATTCTTCCCAGCGGCACCAAAAGGAATCCCGCCATTCCCGCCGCGAGCAAAACCGTGCCGACAAAGAGAATCGCGGTTGCCTTGACGATTTCAAATGTCGTGCCGATAAGCAAAATGCCCGGATCATAGATGAAAATGAACGGGATAAGGAACGCGACAAGCGCATAGCTTGCGCCGGTCCAGCCCGTTTTCCAGGAATTTGCTCCCGCTATGCCCGCCGCCGTAAACGACGCGAGGCACACCGGCGGCGTGATTTGCGCCATAATCCCGAAGTAAAACACGAACATGTTCGCCGGAAGCGGATCGATGTTCAACCGGGTCAGCGTCGGAACAAACAGGATGCAGGCGACAAGATACGCGGCCACCGTCGGCAGCGCCATGCCAAGCAGCATGCAGCCAAGCATGGTTATCAGGAGCGCAAAGACAAGATTGCTCACGCCGATGCTGGCGATGAGACCGGAGAACTTGGTGGCCAATCCCGACTGAATGACAATACCGATGATAATGCCGCACGCGGCGGTCGGAATGGCAATGTCGGCGGCCTGGCGAATGCCCTTGAGGCTGACATGGCCCAGTTCCCTGATTCCAAGATAGTATTTTCCGCCCAACACGAAACGGCTGATGAAATTGATGATAATGGCGGTATAAATGCCCATCATGCCGCTTCGCATAAGCGATGCGCCCGACACCATGAAATACACCAGCACAATGGCAGGCATAAGAAGATACAGCCGGGGAATAATCGGCGGAACATCAATCACCGTTTTTTTGGCTGTTTCGGTCAGGTGTTTTTTATCCGCAAGAAAAGTGACAAGCAGGAATATGGAAAGATAATATGCGACTGCCGGTATAATGGCCGACAACGCAATGGTACGATAGGGAACGCCGAGCATTTCCGCCATAATGAACGCGCCGACGCCCATGATCGGCGGCATGATTTGTCCGCCCGTCGATGCGACCGCTTCGATTGCGCCCGCCTGTTCGGGAGTGTATCCCACTTTTTTCATCATGGGAATCGTCATGACGCCTGTGGTGGAGACGTTCGCCACGGCGCTGCCGCTGATCATTCCCATGAGTCCCGAGGAAATGACGGCGGCTTTTGCCGGCCCGCCGGAGCTTTTATTGGAAAACTTCATGCCGATATCGATAAGAAGCTGTCCGCCGCCGCATGCCGCGAAAAAAACGCCGAAAACAATGAAATAGAACAGGCTGTTTGCCGAGGTGTAGAGAGGAGTGCCAAGGATGCCGTCCGGTCCCATCGTCATCAATTCGGTGAACTTCCGCATGTTCGTTCCGCCGTAGCGGAAAATGCCCGGGAAGTAGTTTCCGAACCACGCGTATACGATGAAGAACAGAATAAAGTAGAAAAGTATGCTGCCGAGAATGCGCCGCACCGCTTCCAGAAGCACAATGATGCACACCACTGTCGCCACCCTGTCGATGGCGGTTACCGGTGAGACGAACGATACGCGGGTGGTCAGGCGTCCCGATTCGCTGATAAAGTAATAGAGAAGAAACACTATGCCGGCAAAAACCGGGATGTCAAGAAAACGGACAAGTCCTTTGGCGTTCGGGCCTCCGGTCGGTTTATAGAGGAAAACGATGGCAAGCGCCAGAACAAGATGCAACGGACTTTGCAACATCGGGTGGAGGGGCGTGAAAATCGCGAGGTAAAACTGGAATGCGATCCAAATGACGCTTACTGCGATTATAACCAGGAATTTTGGCGTTATTCTGTTTTCCTGGACGTGCATTTCATCAAGTTCTTCTGCCATGGCATTCTCTCCAAGGGAACCGGAAATACAACGGGCACAGCATTGCAATGCAAGACTGCACCCGTTGGTTTATTGCCGGTCGGCGGCGCTATTGCTCGCCTGAATTCTATTTTTTGTAACCAGCTTCCCGATAGTACGCTTCCGCGCCGCCATGGAGCGGAGCGCCGGTGTTGATGAGTTCGTGCGTGGTTTCGGGATTGAACGATGCCATGGGAGCGTACGCTTTCACCATGTCCGCGCGGTTTTCGCACAGGGCCTTCGTCAGGGCGTGGACGACGTCATTTTCAAGATCGGCCGAGCACAGGATCACCACCTGCGAACCGACGGATTCGACTTCCTTGGTCTGTCCGCTCCAGGTTCCGGCGGGAATATGCGAATCGGCAAAACCCTGGGCGTTCAGTTTGTCGCGGGTTTCGCGGCTCAACTGCGGGAAGAACATGTTGGTCGTCATGCACAGTTCGGTCGTTGCCGCCTGTCCCGCGCCGACGTGGTCGATTGTGATGTCGGCTTTGCCGTCCTTGAGCAGGCTGACGATGGCGTCGGAACCGGTTTGGGTCACGGAGCCGCCCCAGGAGCGAACGTCGTCATAGCTGGCGCCGAGCACTTCAAGCACTTTGGCGCACGCCATTTCACCGAACGCGCCGTTGGCCTTGATGGCGATGCGGACGGGATGCTTCGTCGCGACCAGTTCTTCGACTGTCGTAATGCCGGTTCTGTCGACGAATTCCTGGGTGAAAAGAACGTTGACGAAATCGTAGCCGATGCCGCCGGCGATGGCGCGAATGTTCTTGGTCGGCTCGCTGCCGAGAATACCGTCTTCATACGCCCATTGGGCGGGCGCGGCGTTGCCGAGGATGATGTCGCAGTCGCCGTTTTCGAGAACGACGGGAGCGCCGACGCCGCCGGGCGACGTTGTCGTGACGTCAACCAGGGAGCCTGCGGGAAGGGCCGGCGTCCAAACATTGGCGACGGTGGAAGCGTACATGTACATGCCGGTTCCAACGCTTTGGGTCGCGAATGTCAGTTCCACCGGCTTGTCAAGCGCCTTGCCCGCGCTTGGCGTCAGAACGAGCGCCAGTATGAAAAGCGGCATTGCGGCACACATTCTCAAGCAATAGTTCTTCATAGCCAATCTCCTCCAAAATAGTCTTTACTGTCGAAACGACGACTTGCCGCACACGCGGAAACGCTCTTGCCGCCGACGTTGAACTGATAATTAACAATTAATAATGAACAATGAACAATGCTGGAAAATTCTTACA
>DAIPJX010000195.1:0-4698 GCA_036770065.1 Planctomycetota bacterium | reverse complement strand
TGCGCTTCGGATTCACGGCCTTGTGTACCGGCTGGCGGTCGATACCGGCTTTCGATGGACCGAGCTGCGCTCCCTGTCGCTGGCGTCATTTGATTTTCAGGTCGAACCCGCCACAGTCACCATCGCCGCCGCCTACGCGAAAAACGGACAGGAAGATACATTGCCACTGCGCGCCGCTTTGGCGATGGACCTGAAAGCGCACTTGGCATTGTTCCTGCCAATGGCCTGGGCCTTCCCGAAGATGGGAACAGACTGTGGGGCTGAAATGATTCGCGTCGACCTTGAAGCGGCGGGAATTCTGTCTCGCGATGCGAACGGCGATCTGGTCACGAAAGACGAATACGGATTAGTTTACGACTTCCACGGCCTGCGCCACACTTTCGCCACTCTTCTCAATCAGGCCCGCGTCCCGCTGGCGACGGCGCAACGCCTCATGCGGCACAGCGACCCGAAATTGACGGCGGGAATTTACACCCATGTCATGGTCGAGGGAAAAGCGGACGCGCTGGCAAAGTTGCCGGAGATCGCCCCCGTTGTCACGACCGAAAAAGAAGCCGCCACGGGAACCTGTGACGCGACCCCGGAATCGGGCAAAATCGTTGTCAGTGAAATTGACAGTAGCGGCATGGATTCAACAACTAAAATAAAGACTTATGTGGACGACGGCAAAGCGAACAAATGCAACGCCGACATGATGCCCGGAAACGAAAAAACCCTTCTCCCACAACAGGAAAAGGGTGTTATTGCAAATGGTGGGGAGAGATGGATTCGAACCATCGTAGGGCGGAGCCCGACAGATTTACAGTCTGTTCCCTTTGGCCGCTCGGGCATCTCCCCAAATGTCTTGTTTTCGCAAGTACCTTGCCGCGAAAGCTTAGTATCATATGAATTTCCGGGATATTGTCAACCGGAAAATGAGATTTGCATCGTAAAAAACAATGACGCGAAGCTAAAGAGTGCATATGTCGTTGAAATGTGGTACAATAAGTGTATAGGGGTACTTGTATAGGAGGGGCAAATAAAGGAGCTGGACATGAAATTGACTTTCAAATCAGATGTTACGTGGGAACACCGTCCCGCCATGCACGCCCGGGTCGGCAAGCACGATGTGATTATGGATGAGGTAGCCGCTGCGGGAGGCACCGACGAAGGGCCAAACCCGCTCCAGTACCTTCTATCCAGCTTGGGCGGCTGCTTTATCGCGATGGGCAGATTGGTCGCGCAGGAAATGGGACTGGACATCAAATCCATACGCTGCCAGGTTGAAGGCGATATCGACAACGACGGGCTTTTGGCAAAGAATCCGGCTGTCCGGCCGGGGTTTCTGGCTATTCGCATGAAACTGCATGCCGATACCGCTGAAGATCAAGCCAGGATGGCCGAATGGCTCAAACAGGTCGAAGCGCGCTGTCCCGTCAAAAACTGCCTTTCCACCCCGGTCCCGATTGAAGTCAAGACCGCGTGAAAAATGAGCGACGGTATTGCGTTATTTCGCGAACTTGGCTATAGTGCTCAGTACGATGAACAAAGGAGCGCGCCGGAAACGGCGCGCGCCTGTTTTCCATAAACGGGGATACAATGTCGGATCAGGAATACAACTTTACGCAAATTGAGAAAAAGTGGCAGAAACGCTGGGAAAAAGACGGCTTGTTCCGCAACAGGCACGACGACCGCCCAAGCTGTTACGTTCTCAATATGTACCCTTATCCCTCCGGCGTACTGCACATGGGGCATGTGCTGAACTATACGCTGGGCGATGTCATGGTCCGCTATAAACTTCTGCGCGGGTACAATGTGCTTTCGCCCATGGGGTGGGACTCGTTTGGCCTTCCCGCCGAAAACGCCGCCATTCGGACCGGCGTCGCGCCGCATGAATTCACCGAAAAGAACATCGACCGCATGCGCGAACAAATGAAACGCGCCGGCTGGGGCTACGACTGGACGCGCGAATTCGCCACTTCGCATGTGGACTATTATAAATGGACCCAATGGTTCTTTCTCAAGTTTTATGAAAAAGACATGGTGGTCAAAAAGACAGCGCCCGTCAACTGGTGCGAATCCTGTCAGACCGTTCTCGCCAACGAACAGGTCAAGGAAGGCGAGTGCGAACGTTGCGGTTCCCAGGTCGTTCAAAAAGACATGAACCAGTGGTTTTACCGTTTGTCGAAATACGCCGAACGTCTGCTCCAGGGCCACGAACAATTGCGCGGCAACTGGCCCGACGCCGTTCTCGCCATGCAGGAGGAATGGATCGGAAAATCGGTCGGCGCGGAAGTTGAATTCACCATCAAGGAAACAGGCGATTCGATTCCGGTTTTCACAACGCGTCCGGATACGCTTTGGGGCGTCACCTTTATGTCGATAGCGCCGGAACATCCGCTTGTTGAAAAACTGATCGCGGGAACCCCGCAGGAGCAAGCGGTCAAGGACGCAATCAAAACAATGCGCGCCACGGGAACATCGGCCAAAGAGTTGGCCGAACAGGAAAAAATCGGCGTTTTCACCGGCTTTCATGTCGTGAACCCTGTCAACGGCGCTATCGCGCCATTATGGGTGGCGAATTTCGCGCTTATGACGTACGGCACGGGCGCGGTCATGTCGGTTCCGGCTCATGATCAACGCGATTGGGAATTTGCCAAAAAATACCGGTTGCCCATCATCCAGGTCATCCAGCCCGCGGACGGTTCCACGCCGGACCAGTGGGACAAAGCATATGTGGACGCGGGGGCAATCGTCAATTCCGGTCCGTTCGACGGAGAACCGGACAACTTCAAGGCAATCCCGAAAGTCGTCGAGTGGCTGAACAGCGAAGGCAAGGGCAAGAAACAAATCAATTACCGCCTGCGCGATTGGCTGCTCTCCCGTCAGCGCTATTGGGGCGCGCCGATTCCGATCATTTACTGCGACGATTGCGGCATTGTCCCGGTTCCGGAAAAGGATTTGCCCGTGATCCTGCCGACGGACATCGATTTTACGCATGGCCAGGGTAATCCGCTGATGCGCTCGAAGTCGTTCGTCAACACTGCCTGTCCGAAATGCGGCAAACCTGCCCGCCGCGAAACGGACACGATGGACACGTTTGTCGATTCGTCCTGGTACCAGATACGTTTTGCCGACGCGCATAACAATGACAAGTGCTGGGACGCGGACAAGGTGAAGAAATGGCTGCCCGTCCACCAGTACATCGGCGGCATTGAACATGCGACGATGCACTTGATGTATGCGCGTTTTTTCACCATGGCGCTGCATGACATGGGGCTGGTCGATTTCGACGAACCGTTTGCCCGGCTGTTTTGCCAGGGTATGGTTTGCAAGATTGCGTACCGTTGCGAAACCTGCAAGTGGCTGCATATTTCCGACGTCAAAATCGTCGCGCTGGACGGGGGCGAAGTGGACGCGGAGGCGGCCGAGGCGGTTTCCAAGCGCATAGAAAACCAGAGCCTTGATGAAGACGGACTGCGGAAAGAAGGAATGAAATTGGTCTGTGCGAAATGCGGCGGGGACCACGTGCATTTCGAAATGACGAAGATCAGCAAATCGAAATTGAATGTCGTCGATCCCGACATTATGCTCGATCAATTTGGCGCGGATACGGTGCGGTTGTATATGCTTTCCGATTCGCCGCCCGATCGCATGCAGATCTGGACCGAGGACGGCATTAACGGGGCATGGCGCACGATCAATCGTTTATGGCGTCTGGTCATGGATAGTCTGTCGCAAATCGCGCCGCACGGCACGCCGATTCCCGATGCGTTGGACGAGACGAACCAGCGGTTGCGCCGCAAGACGCACCAGTGCGTTAAAAAGGTGACGGATTCGATTGAAGGCGGGTATCAGTTCAACACGGCAATTGCACGGACAAACGAATTGCTGAACATGCTTCGTTCGATGCGCGATAAAGCGCATCCCGCGGTCTTGCGTGAAACGCTGGAAGTGATTATCCTGAGTCTTTCGCCCATTATTCCGCACTTTGCGGACGAGTGCTGGTCAAGAATGGGCTATGACAGGAGCGTATTCGAATATTCCTGGCCCGAATACGATGCCGCCGCCGCCAGGGAGGATTCGGTCGAGATTCCGATTCAGGTGAACGGCAAGGTGCGTGCGCGCATTCAGGTCGCGGCCGACATGGATGCAGGCGAAATAGAAAAAATCGCTCTTGCCGACGCCAAGATTATCCCGTATACCGAAGGCAAAACGATTGCGAAGATTGTTGTTGTCCCCAACCGGATGGTCAATATCGCGGTGAAGGGATAAGTCCCGCAGAACACGATTACACAAACGCGCCAGTAGCTCAGTTGGATAGAGCACTGGATTTCTAAAGCGGAAACGATGGGATTGGATTGCCTTTTTGTACGTCATCGCTTCCACGGCCGGGGCAAGGTTATATATTGTTTTTCACCTATTATCAAGGGTTTTTGATGTCGAAGGGGATGAACGGGAAAGTGCTTAGACGTGCTCCTTGATGCTTGTTCCCGCTCGACCTTTCCTGTCAAATTCCCTGTCAATCGCTTTGCGAATCATGATACGCCCGCATAGCTCAGTTGGATAGAGCAACAGATTTCTAATCTGTAGGTCGGGGGTTCGAGCCCCTCTGCGGGTGCCAATTAAAATCCCCCGCTCCCAAAAAGGGAGCGGGGTCTTATGGCTCATCCGATTTTTGCGGGGATCAGTGCGGTTGACGGCATAGTCATCCGATAA